>NZ_JAOCLR010000004.1:0-283505 GCF_029845405.1 Pigmentiphaga sp. GD03639 | reverse complement strand
CTCGGGTATGCAGCAGCGCTCCCACTTGCAGCGAGCGAGTCAGCCTCGACAGCATGGAAAGATGCTGGATCGCCGCGGTGCTTGCTGGAATGAAAAAAGGAGCCGAAGGCTCCTTTTTCAAGGATCCACAGACTTCGACAGAAGCCTGCAAACCATAAATTGGAGCGGGAAACGAGTCTCGAACTCGCGACCTCAACCTTGGCAAGGTTGCGCTCTACCAACTGAGCTATTCCCGCATCTACGCTGCAATTTTGTGCAGCGAGAAAAGAACTATAGCAAATAAAAAATTATCGTGTCAAATCACCCCGGTACGACCGCTCGCCGCGAACCCTAAGAAAAACGCCGCACCGGCGATCCGGTGCGGCGCTCGAGGCAAGGCGATTACTGCAGGGTGCGGGTGAAGACGAAGCGTCCTTCGCTCCAGTCCACCGGCACCACGTCCTTCGGGCCGAACTTGCCCTCCAGGATCAGCTTGGCCACGGGGTTCTCGATCTCCTGCTGGATCGCGCGCTTCAACGGCCGCGCGCCGAACACGGGATCGAAGCCGGCACGCGCGATCTGGGCGATGGCCTCGTCCGAGACCTCCAGCCGCATGTCCATCTTCGCCAGCCGCTCGCCCAGGCGCTGCAACTGCACCCGCGCGATGGACTCGATGTGCTTGGCATCCAGCCCGTGGAACACCACGACCTCGTCGATCCGGTTCAGGAACTCCGGACGGAAGTGCTGCTTGATCTCGTCCCAGACCACGGCCTTGATGACGTCGTACTGCTGTCCGGCCATGGCCTGGATCTGTTGCGAGGCCAGGTTGGACGTCATGACGATGACCGTATTGCGGAAGTCGACCGTGCGCCCCTGCCCGTCGGTCAGCCGCCCGTCGTCCAGCACCTGCAGCAGCACGTTGAAGACGTCCGGGTGGGCCTTCTCGATCTCGTCGAGCAGGATCACGCTGTACGGCTTGCGCCGCACGGCCTCGGTCAGGTAGCCGCCCTCTTCATAGCCGACGTATCCCGGCGGCGCGCCGATCAGGCGGGCCACCGAATGCTTCTCCATGAACTCGCTCATGTCGATGCGCACCATGTGGTCGTCGGCGTCGAACAGGAATCCGGCCAGCGCCTTGGTCAGCTCGGTCTTGCCCACGCCGGTCGGCCCCAGGAACAGGAACGAGCCGTAGGGCCGCTGCGGATCGGACAGGCCGGCGCGCGAACGGCGGATGGCGTCGGACACGAGACGCACGGCCTCGTCCTGGCCGATCACGCGCTCGTGCAGCTTCTCTTCCATGTGCAGCAGCTTGGCGCGTTCGCCCTGCAGCATCTTGGAGACGGGAATGCCCGTCGCGCGCGAGACGACCTCGGCGATTTCCTCGGCGCCGACTTCCGTGCGCAAGAGCTTGGGCTTGTCCGCCTCGATCGCCTTCTCGTTGCCTTCCGCGGACTTCAGGCGGGCCTCCAGCTCGGGCAGCTTGCCGTACTGCAGTTCGGCCAGCTTGTCGAACTGGCCCTTGCGCTGCAGCTCGCTCATCTCGGCGCGCACTTTCTCGATCTCTTCCTTGATCGATTGGGCGCCCTGGACGGCGGCCTTCTCGGCCTTCCAGACTTCCTCGTAGTCGTTGTACTCGCGCTCGAGCTTGCCCAGCTCTTCCTCGAGCAGTTGCAGCCGGCGCTGCGAAGCCTCGTCGGTTTCCTTCTTGACCGCCTCGCGCTCGATCTTGAGCTGGATCATGCGGCGGTCGAGCTTGTCCATGACCTCCGGCTTGGAATCGATTTCCATGCGGATGCGCGCCGCCGCCTCGTCGATGAGGTCGATGGCCTTGTCCGGCAGGAAGCGATCGGTGATATAGCGATTGGACAGCTCGGCCGCGGCGACGATGGCCGGGTCGGTGATGTCCACGCCGTGGTGCAGCTCATAGCGCTCCTGCAAGCCCCGCAAGATGGCGATGGTGGCCTCCACCGAGGGCTCGCCCACCAGCACTTTCTGGAAGCGGCGTTCGAGCGCGGCGTCCTTCTCGATGTACTTGCGGTACTCGTCCAGCGTGGTCGCGCCTATGCAGTGCAGTTCGCCGCGCGCCAGCGCCGGCTTGAGCATGTTGCCGGCATCCATGGCGCCCTCGGCCTTGCCCGCGCCGACCATGGTGTGGAGCTCGTCGATGAAGACGATGTTCTTGCCCTCGTCCTGGGCAAGCTCCTTGAGCACGGCCTTCAGCCGTTCCTCGAACTCGCCGCGGAACTTGGCGCCCGCCAGGAGGCCCGCCATGTCGAGCGACAGCACCCGCTTGCCCTTCAGGGACTCGGGCACCTCGTCGTTGACGATGCGCTGGGCCAGGCCCTCGACGATGGCGGTCTTGCCCACGCCGGGCTCGCCGATCAGCACGGGGTTGTTCTTGGTGCGGCGCTGCAGGATCTGGATGGTGCGGCGGATCTCGTCGTCGCGGCCGATGACGGGGTCGAGCTTGCCCTGGCGGGCCCGCTCGGTCAGGTCCAGGGTGTATTTCTTCAGGGACTCGCGATTGCTTTCGCCTTCCTGCGAATCGACCGGCGCGCCGCCGCGCACGGCGTCGATGGCGGTCTCGAGCACCTTGCGCTGCAGCCCGGCCTCGCGCAGCAGGCGGCCGGCCTCGCCCTTGTCGTCGGCCAGGGCCAGCAGGAAGAGCTCGCTGGCGATATAGGTGTCGCCGCGGTTGGCCGCTTCCTTGTCGACCTTGTTGAACAGGGACTGGAGATCGCGGCTGATCTGGATGTTGGCATCGCTGCCCTGAACCTGCGACAGGCGGCCGATGGCGGCATTGACCTCGGGGGTCAGCTTGCTGACGGCCACGCCCGCGCGCGCCAGCAGGCTGCCCGCGCCGCTTTCGGCATCGGCCAGCAGCGCCGCCAGGACGTGCAGGGGTTCTATGTAGGGGTTGTCGTTGCGCGCAGCCAGGCTCTGCGCGTCTGCCAGGGCCTGCTGGAACTTGGTGGTGAGTCGGTCGATTCGCATTGTTTTCACGCCAATAAGTGGGGGCCGCGGGCCCGGATACTCTGGATGTGAGGTCGATTCGAACGGTTTCAATCCCCCTACATTGCGCAGGGGGATAGAAGGTTATACCACCCCGAAGACTACCCCCGCAGCCGGTCCAGCGCCTCGTCCAGCCTGTCCACTGCCCAGACCTCCATGCCCTCGATGGGCTGGCGCGGGGCGTTGGCCTTGGGAATCAGCGCCACGCTGAAGCCGAGCTTGGCCGCTTCGCGCAGGCGTTCCTGGCCGCGCGGCGCGGGCCGGATCTCGCCGGCCAGGCCCACTTCCCCGAAGGCCACCAGGCCGCGCGGCAGGGGCCGGTTGCGCATGGAGGACACGATGGCCAGCAGCACCGGCAGGTCCGCCGCGGGTTCGGTGATGCGAACGCCGCCCACGGCATTGACGAAGACGTCCTGGTCGAAGGCCGCGGTGCCGGCGTGCCGGTGCAGCACCGCCAGCAGCATGGCCAGCCGGTTGCCTTCCAACCCGACCGACAGGCGGCGCGGATTGGGCGCATTGGCCGAATCCACCAGCGCCTGGATCTCGACCAGCAGCGGACGGCTGCCCTCCTGCGTGACCATGACGCACGAGCCGGACACCTGCTGCTGGTGCTGGGACAGGAACAGCGCCGACGGGTTGGCGACCCCCTTCAGCCCGCGGTCGGTCATGGCGAAGACGCCGAGTTCGTTGACCGCGCCGAAACGGTTCTTGAACGCGCGCACCAGCCGGAAGGACGAATGGGTGTCGCCTTCGAAGTACAGCACGGTGTCGACGATGTGCTCGAGCACCCTGGGCCCCGCCAGCGCGCCTTCCTTGGTGACGTGGCCGATCATGACGATGGTCACGCCGGTCTGCTTGGCCGTGCGGGTGAGCTGGGCCGCGCACTCGCGCACCTGGGCCACCGAGCCCGGCGCCGAGCTGAGCTGCTCGGAATACAGGGTCTGGATGGAGTCGATCACGGCGACTTCCGGCGCGGTTTCGGCCAGCGCCGCCTGGATGGCTTCCAGGCGTATCTCGGCCAGCAGGTCGACGTTGCCCGTATCCAGGCCCAGCCGGCGCGCCCGCAGCGCGACCTGGTCGCCGGACTCCTCGCCCGTCACGTACAGGACCCGGCGGCTGGCCGACAACGCCGCCAGCGCCTGCAGCAGCAGCGTCGACTTGCCTATGCCCGGATCGCCGCCGATCAGCACCACCGCGCCGGCCACCATGCCGCCGCCCAGCACGCGGTCGAATTCGTCGATGCCGGTGGGAAAGCGCGGCATTTCGCGCGCCTCGATATCGGCCAGCTTGCGCACCGGCGTGCTGGCCGCCAGCGGCGCGTAGCGGTGGCCGGCCGCGGCGCCGGCGCTGGCCGCCGCCACGGTTTCCTCCAGCGTGTTCCAGCCGCCGCAATGGGGGCACTTGCCCTGCCATTTGGGCGCGGTGCCGCCGCACTCGGTGCAGACATAGACGGTCTTGGCCTTGGCCATGGTCACTCCTCGAAATGCATGGGCACGCGCGGGGCGACCGCGCACAGCAGCTCGTAGCCGATGGTGCCGGCGGCCGTCGCCACGTCGTCCACCGACAGGCCCTCGTCGCCCCACAGCGTGACCGGCGCGCCGGCCTGGGCCCGCGGCACGGGACCGAGATCGACCGCCAGCATGTCCATGGAGACGCGTCCCAGCAGCCGGGTGCGCACCCCGTCGACGACCACCGGCGTACCGGTGGGCGCATGGCGCGGATAGCCGTCGGCATAGCCGCACGCCACCACGCCCACGCGCATCGGTCCCTCGGCCCGGTACATGCCGCCGTAGCCGACGGCGTCGCCGGCCCGCAGTTCCTGGGTGCCGATGAGCCGCGACTTCAGCGCCATGGCCGGCACGAGCCCCAGCGACTCGGCGCTTTCGTCGGCGAAAGGCGTCGCGCCGTAGAGCGCGATGCCGGGCCGCGCCCAGTCGCCCGCCACCTCCGGGTAGCGCAGGCTGGCGGCGGAATTGCAGAGGCTGACCGGTCCGGGCAGCCCCGCGGTCGCCCGGCGGAACACCTCCAGCTGGGCCTCGATGCCCTCTGCCGTATCGGCGGTGGAGAAATGGGTCATGTGGCCGACCTGGCCCAGCCGGCCCTCGGCCTGCAAGGCCGCGAGTCCGGCATGCGCGCCGGCGTAGGCGTCCGGGCTGAAGCCCAGGCGGTTCATGCCGCTGTTGAGCTTGAGGAAGACGTCCACGGCACGCGGCAGCCGGGCCTGCCGCAGCAGCGCCAGCTGGTCCGCATGATGCACCGCCGTGGTCAGGCCGTACCGGCCGACCGCGTCCAGGTCTGCGGCCTCGAAGATGCCTTCCAGGAGCAGGATGGGCCCGGTCCATCCTGCTTCGCGGCAGCGCACGGCCTCGGACAGGTCCAGCATGGCCAGGCCGTCGGCCCGCGCGAATCCGGCCACCGCGCGTTCGATGCCATGCCCATAGGCATTGGCTTTGATGACGGCCCAGATCCTGGCCCTGCCGCCATCGGGACGGGCGGCATCGAGCCGGCGGCGGACGACATCCAGGTTGTGGGAAAACGCGTGGCGTAAAACGGTGGCGAAGATGGGACGGGGCATGGCGCAAAAGAGGACCGGCGCGGCGCGCCGGGATGGCAAAAGGAAAGTGTAGCCCTTGAGCGCCGGCCGCGCAGGACATCCCTGTCCCACGCCTCCTTCGCGGCGAACCGGTATCATCGGCGCCGGATTCCCAGGTCTAGCCATGTCCGCCGGTCACTACGAAAACTTCCCCGTCGCTTCGCTGCTGCTGCCCCCGCGCCTGCGGACGGCGGTGCTGGATATCTACCGCTACGCGCGCGCCGCCGACGACATCGCCGACGAGGGAGACGCATCCGACCGGGAACGCCTGGCCGCGCTGGCGCGCTTCGGCGCCGGGTTGGACTGGATCGGGGAAGGCGCACGGGCGCAACCGCCCGCCCCCGAGCTGGCCGCCATCTTCGTCCCGCTGGCCTCCACCGTCGCCCGCCACCGCCTGCCGCTCGCCCCCTTCCGTCGCCTGCTGTCGGCATTCGCCCAGGACGTGACCGTCAAGCGCTACGAGGACTTCGCGGCCCTGCGCGACTATTGCCATCGCTCGGCCGACCCCGTGGGCGAGTTGATGCTGCACCTGTACGAGGCCGCCACGCCGCGCAACCTGGCCTGGTCGGACGCGATCTGCACCGGGCTGCAGCTGACCAACTTCTGGCAGGACGTGGCCGTGGACTGGGGCAAGCACCGGGTCTATATTCCCCGGGAGGACCTGGCACGCCACGGCGTGGCCGAGGCCGACATCGCGGCGGGCCGATGCTCGCCGGCGTGGCGCGCGCTGATGGCGTTCGAGGTCGACCGGGCACGGGCGCTGTTACACTCCGGAGCGCCGCTGGCGCGGGCCCTGCCGGGCCGCATCGGCTGGGAACTGCGCCTGGTCGTCCAAGGCGGGCTGCGCATCCTGGAACGCATCGAAGCCGGCGGGTACGACGTCTTCCGGGCCCGGCCGGTACTGAAGAAAACCGAGTGGCTGAAGCTTGCCTGGCGCGCGCTGCGCATGCCCCAAGCGACGCCCGCACCCCCTCCCCATCATGACGCCTGACCAGTACTGCCAGGAGAAGGCCGCGCAGAGCGGCTCCAGTTTCTACTACAGCTTCCTGTTCCTGCCACCCGAGCGCCGGCGCGCCATCACCGCGCTGTACGCGCTGTGCCGCCAATTGGACGACACGGTGGACGAAGCCAGCGACGCCTCGGTGGCCCGCCTGAAGCTGGCCTGGTGGCGGACCGAGATCGAACGCCTGTTCGACGGCAAGCCCGAGCATCCCGTCACCCGTGCCCTCGCCCCCCACCTGGTCGCCTGCGGCATCACCCGGGACCGCCTGCTGGAGATCGTGGACGGCATGGAGATGGACCTGGACCAGACGCGCTACCTGGACTACCCCGCGCTGCAACGCTACTGCCGCCGGGCGGCCGGCGTCGTCGGCGAACTGTCGGCGGGCATCTTCGGCTACGCCGATGCGCGGACGCTGGCCTACGCCGACCGCCTGGGGCTGGCGTTCCAGCTCACCAACATCATCCGCGACGTCGGCGACGACGCCCGCAAGGGCCGCATCTACCTGCCGGTCAACGAATTGCAGCAGTTCGACGTCAAGGCGGCCGACATCCTGAACGGCCGTTATTCGGACAATTTCTCGGCCCTGATGCGCTTCCAGTGCGAGCGGGCGCGGCGTGCCTATCGCGAGGCGCTGGCGCTGCTGCCGCCCGAGGACCGGCGGCCCCAGCGCCCGGGCCTGATGATGGCCGCCATCTACCACGCGCTGCTGGACGAGATCGAACGGTCCGGCTACCAGGTCCTGCACCAGCGCATTTCGCTGACGCCGCTGCGCAAGTTCTGGCTGGCGTGGAAGACCTACGTGACCGGTGGCCGGGCCCTGTGGCGCCAGATCGGAAGCTGAGCGGCCCGCGCCGCGCGGCGGTGGTCGGCGCCGGATGGGCGGGCCTGGCGGCCGCGCACGTCCTGGCCGGCCGCGGCTACGCGGTCACGGTGTACGAGGCGGCCCGCGAGGTAGGCGGCCGCGCGCGCACCGTCGCCGCCCGTCCCGGCGGCCCCGCCTTCTCCGCCCCGCTGGACAATGGCCAGCATCTGCTGCTGGGCGCCTACACCGAAACCCTTGCGCTGATGCGCGAGCTTGGCCAGGACCCCGATGCCTTGCTGCTTCGCGCCCCGCTGCGGCTGGCCTCCGCCGATGGACGCTTCGCCTTGCGTGCGCCCCGCCTGCCCTCGCCGCTGCATGGCGTGGCCGCGCTGCTGGGCGCGCGCGGCCTGGGCGCCGGCGCGCGCTGGGCGGCGCTGCGCTTCGTGCTGGGACTGCGCGCGCAGGGATGGCTGGCGGCGGGCCGGGACCCGATGCCCGGACAGGCCGGCGGCTCGCCCACGGTCGCGCGCCTGCTCGCCACCTGGAACCAGCCACGGGAAGCCGTCGCGCGCCTGTGGCGCCCGCTGTGCCTGGCCGCGCTCAATACCCCTCCTGAACAGGCCTGCGCCCGCCTGTTCGCCGCCGTGCTGCGCGACAGCCTGGACGCGCCGCGCAGCCACAGCGACCTGCTGCTGCCGCGCTGCGACCTGTCCAGCCTGTGGCCGCGCGCGGCCGCGGCCCGCCATCAATTGCGCCGTGGACAAGCGGTGCGGGAACTGGTGCCTGGCGACGAGCGCGTGCTGGTCGATGGCGAGCCCTATGCGGCCGCCGTGCTGGCCGTCCCGCCGGGCATCGCGGCCCGCCTGCTGCCCCCCCATCCCGCCATGCAGGCGGTCCGGCAGGCGCTGCGCGCCTTCCGCCATCTGCCCATCGCCACGCTGACCGTGCGGCTCGCGGCGCCGTTCCGGCTTGCGTTTCCCATGTTGATGCTGACGGAAGACGCCGCGCGCGGGCACCTGGGCCAATGGGTATTCGACCGGCGCGCCCTGCTGGGCCACGATGAAGGACACGGGGAACTCGCCGTCGTGGTCAGCGCGGCATCGGACTTCGAAGGGCGGGACCGCTCCGCATGCGCGGCGGGCCTGCTCGATCAATTGCGGGAACAATTGGCCGGCCAGGGCGCGGGCGGCATGCCGCCGGTGCAAGACTGGGAATTGCTGGTCGACAAGCGCGCGACCTTCGCCGCCGTGCCGGACCTGGCGCGGCCGGGCAATGCCACGGCCTGGCCGCGGCTGGCGCTGTGCGGGGATTGGACGGATACGGGCTACCCAGGCACGCTCGAAGGCGCCGTCCGCAGCGGGCTCGAGGCCGGCCGCCTGCTGGCAGACGCTGCGGACGCACGCGGCTGACCCGCTCCGCGCCTCACTCCTGCCCGGACTCCCAGCGGCGGGCCGCCTCGTCGTCGGAATCGCGCGCCTCGACCCAACGATCGCCCCGGCCCGTGGCCTCCTTCTTCCAGAACGGCGCCTGCGTCTTCAGGTAGTCCATGATGAACTCGCAGGCGGCGAAGCACGCGCCGCGATGCCGCCCCGCCACGCCCACGAAGACGATCTGGTCCAGCGCCCGCAGCGTGCCGACGCGATGAATGACCCGTACGGCGTTCAGCGTCCAGCGTTCCCGGGCCTGCCGGACGATGTCGGCCAGCGCCTTCTCGGTCATGCCGGGATAGTGTTCGAGCGTCAGCGACGAGACGCTGTCGCCTTCGTTGATGTCGCGCACGGTGCCGACGAAGGTGACGACGGCCCCCACCGACGGATCGGCCCGCAGCGCGGCGATTTCCGCGCCGGCGTCGAAGTCGGCGGTCTGGACGCTGATGGACATGTCACCCTCCGGTGACGGGTGGAAAGAAAGCGACCTCGTCGCCGGCCTGCAGACGTTCGGAGGCCTGCACCATCGTGTGGTTGCGCGCGGCGCGCACGGCGCGCTCGGGAGCCAGCGCCGCGGCCCAGGCGCCGCCGCGCCCGGCCAGCCACGACCGCAGTTCGCCCACGGTACGCACCGTCTCGGGCAGTTCGGCCGCTTCCCTTTCCCGGCCCAGGGCTTCGCGCAGCGATGCGAAATACAGGATGTCGACGTTCATGGCTCAGCCCAGCAGTTCGGCGTAGCTGATGAATGACACCGTATCGCCTTTCCGGATCGTCTGTCCACCCGGATTGTCGATCACGCCGTCTCCCCAGACCGTCGAGGTCAGCACCGCCGACAACTGGTTGGGGAACAGGTCGAGCCCGCCCTGCTCGTTGCGGCGCACCCGCAGGAACTCGCGCCGGCGGTCGGCCTTGGGCCAATCGAAATCGGCGCGCATGGCGGTCCTCGACGGCGTCGTGGCGTGGGCCCCGGCCAGCTTGAGCAGCAGCGGCTTGACCAGCAGGCCGAAGGTCAGGAAGCTCGAGACGGGATTGCCCGGCAGCCCGATGAAGACCGCCTCGGTACCGTCGTCGCGGCGCAGGCGGCCGAAAGCCAGCGGCTTGCCGGGCTTGATGGACAGGCTCCACATGTCCAGCCGCCCCAGCGACTCGACCGCCGGCTTGACGTGGTCTTCCTCGCCCACCGACACGCCGCCGGTGGTGATGATCAGGTCGTTCTCGCGGGCGGCGTTGCGCAAGGCCTCGCGCGTCGCCTCGAAACTGTCCTGCACGGCGCCCAGGTCGGCGTGCTCGACCGGCAGCGCCGCCAGCATGCCCTGCAGCAGGTAGCGGTTGGAGTTGTAGATCTTGCCCGGGGGCAGCGGCTCGCCGGGCGCGACCAGTTCGTCGCCGGTGGACAGCGTGGCCACGCGCAGCCTGGGCTGCACGGGCAGGCGCGGCACGCCGACCGAGGCGGCCAGGCCCACGTCCTGCGCCCGCAGGCGCGTTCCGGCCCGCAGGATGCGGCTGCCGGCCTCGATGTCGCAGCCCTTGGCGCGTATCCAGGCGCCCGCCTCGACCGGCTTGGCGAATGCCACGCGATCGTCCCGGACGTCGGCCTCTTCCTGCATCACGACGGCATCGGCCCCCTCGGGGATCTCCGCGCCGGTGAAAATGCGGGCGGCCGTCCCGGCGGCCAGCGGTTGCGGCACGGCCCCCGCGGGGATGCGCTGCGACACGGGCATGCCCGCGGCGAACAGCGCCGCGTCGGCGGTACGCACGGCGTAGCCGTCCATCGCCGAATTGTCGGCGGCCGGCACGTTGATCGATGCCATCACGTCGGCGGCCAGGATACGGCCCGCGGCCCGCGCCAGCTCGATCTGTTCGGCGGCCCGGCCCAGGGGCTCGACCGCCAGCAGGATCTCCAGGGCCTCGTCCAGGGAAAGCAGGTTCGAACCAGGCTTCACAATCGACTCCTTCGCGGCCCGCCCCGCGGCGCGCCGCACATACTCGACGCCGCCGTCAGACGGCCTCGGCGGCGATCAGGTCCTTGATGGTCTGCACGTCGCCGTCCACGGTCTGCACGCGCTGCGGCAGCTGTTCGATGTTCTCGAATCCCGCGGGCCGCGGCGCGGGCTGCCCCAGGGCCTCCTCGATGGTGGCCGAGAACTTCACCGGCAGCGCGGTCTCGAGCACCAGCATGGGTATGCCCGGCTCGACATAAGGCAGCGCCACCTTGACGCCGTCGGCGGTATGCGGGTCGATGACCACGCCGGTTTCGGCATGGACGCGGCGGATGGTGGCCAGCCGGTCGGCATGGGTGCTGGTGCCCGAGACGAAGCCGTACTGCGCGAACTGCGGCTTGTAGGCCGACAGGTCGAACGAACCCTGCGCCGCCAGCTCGTCCCACAGCGCCTTCAGGCGCGCGGGATCGCGGCCCAGCAGGTCGTAGACGAAGCGCTCGAAGTTGGATGCCTTCGAGATGTCCATGGAGGGGCTGGAGGTCTCGTAGGTTTCGCTCGAGACGCGCGGGCGGTAGATGCCGGTGCGGAAGAATTCCTCCAGCACGTTGTTCTCGTTGGTGGCCAGCACCAGGCGGCGGATGGGCAGGCCCATGCTGCGGGCGACGTGGCCGGCCAGGATGTTGCCGAAGTTGCCCGAGGGCACCGCGAACGACACCTGGGCCATGGGATCGGCCGCGCCTTCGGTGGCCAGCCGCCAGCCATGGAAGTAGTACACCACCTGGGCGGCGATGCGCGCCCAGTTGATGGAGTTGACCGCGCCGATGCGGTGCGCGGTCTTGAACGCCAGGTCGCCGCTGACCGCCTTGACGATATCCTGGCAGTCATCGAACACGCCATGCACGGCCAGGTTGTGGATGTTGGCATCCTGCAGCGAATACATCTGCGCGCGCTGGAAGGCGCTCATGCGGCCGGCGGGCGACAGCATGAACACCGCCACGCCCTTCTTGCCGCGCATGGCGTATTCGGCGGCCGAACCCGTGTCGCCCGACGTCGCGCCCAGGATGTTCAGCGTCGTGCCCCGGCGCGCCAGCACGTATTCGAACAGATGGCCCAGGAACTGCATGGCCATGTCCTTGAAGGCCAGCGTCGGCCCTTCGGACAGGCCCAGCAGCGAGATGCCCTGCTTGAGCGGCTTGAGCGGCACGATGACCTCGCCGCCGAACACCTCGGGGCGGTAGGTCTTGCGCGTCAGTTCGCGCAGGTCCTGCTCGGGAATGTCAGTGATGAACAGCTTGAGGACTTCGTACGCCAGGTCGGCATACGACAGCGAACGCCATGCCTGGAGCTGCCCGGGCGTGACCTGCGGGATGGACTCGGGCACGGCCAGCCCGCCGTCGGGCGCCAGCCCTTCCAGCAGGACGTCGGTGAACGATTGCGGCGCCATGCCGCCGCGGGTCGAAAGGTATTTCATGCTGCGTCCTAGGCGAGGTTCTCTATGCGCAGGCGCGTGACGGCCGACACCACGGTGGGCAGCGCCTCGATACGGGCGATGGCGGCGTTGACGTTGCGCTCCAGCGCCTCGTGGGTCAGGAAAATGATGTCCGCCTGGGTGGCGTCCTCGCGCGGCTTCTGGATCATGGAAACGATGGAGATCGACGCGTCGGCCAGGATGCGCGTGATGTCGGCCAGCACGCCCGGCTGGTCGGTCACCGCCAGCCGCAGGTAATACGAGGTGGTGATGTCCTCGATCGACAGCATGGGACGGTCGGTGATGGCATCCGGCTGGAAGGCCAGGTGCGGCACGCGGTGCTCGGGATCGGCCGTGTGCAGGCGGGTCACGTCCACCAGGTCGGCGACCACCGCCGAGGCGGTGGGCTCCTCGCCCGCGCCCTGGCCGTAGTACAGGGTCGCGCCCACGGCGTCGCCCTTGACCATGACCGCGTTCATCGCGCCTTCCACGTTCGCCATCACGCGCCGGGCGGCGATCAGGGTCGGGTGCACCCGCAGTTCGATGCCCTCGGGACGCGCCTTGGTGATGCCCAGCAGCTTGATGCGGTAGCCCAGTTCCTCGGCGTAGCGGATGTCTTCCTGCGCCAGCCTGGAGATGCCCTCGATGTGGGCCTTGTCGAAGCGGATCGGCACGCCGAAGGCGATGGACGACAGCAGCGTGAGCTTGTGCGCGGCATCCACGCCCTCGATGTCGAAGGTCGGGTCGGCCTCGGCATAGCCCAGGCGCTGCGCCTCGGCCAGCACCTGCGAGAACGGCAGGCCGCGGGCCCGCATCTCGGTCAGGATGAAATTGGTGGTGCCGTTGATGATGCCGGCCACCCATTCGATCTGGTTGGCCGACAGGCCCTCGCGGATGGCCTTGATGATAGGGATGCCGCCGGCCACCGCGGCTTCGAAGGCGACCATGACGCCCTGTTCGCTGGCGCGGGCGAAGATCTCGTTGCCATGCTTGGCCAGCAGGGCCTTGTTGGCGGTGACGACGTGCTTGCCGTGGGCAATGGCTTCCAGGACGAGTTCGCGCGCCAGGGTGTCGCCGCCTATCAGTTCGACCACGATGTCGATCTCGGGATCGCGGACGATCTGGAACGGGTCGGCGACGACTTCGGCGGCTTCGCCGACGCGGGACTTCGCCTTGGCGACATCGCGGGCCGAGACCTTGGTCGCGACGATGTGGCGGCCGGCGCGGCGGGCGATTTCTTCGGCGTTGCGGGCGAGGACCTTGAAAGTGCCGCCGCCTACGACGCCCAGGCCCAGGAGGCCTACTCGGATGGGTTCCATTGTGTTTCCGGGCAATACAGGGTTCTTCGAAAACTTCCCCGCCCTTGCTTTGGCGCGCTCCGACCCGCCGCATGGGCTCCGCCGGACGAGGCGGGATGCGGCACTGGGCTGCGGAAGGGGCGGGAATCGCCGGCCACGGCCGCCGGCTGGCAAGCCTCCAGTGTAACGGACTTGGGACGACAGCAGGAAAAGCTCCCGGCGCGCCGCCGGCGGTCTTCGCGCATCGGCGTGCGGCTTCCTCTGGTTTCTCCCGATTTGTACGAACGTACAACAAACTGTACGATCGTATAAAAATCCATATCGAGACCCATGGCCGCGAAAATCGCTCCAGCGCCCCGCCGCGCACGCCCCCGCTCCGAGATCGACGAGGCGCCCGACCGCCGCCGCAACATCCTCATGGCGGCCGAGGCGCTGTTCGCGCGCCATGGCTATCACGGCGTCTCGATACGCGACATCGCCGAGGAAGCCGGCGTGCCGCTGGCGCTGGTCGGCTACTACTACGGCCCCAAGCTGGCCCTGTACGAGGAGATCTTCCGGCAGCGCTCGGGCTACATCAGGGAGCGGCTGGCCGCGCTGGAAACGCTGTGGCATGCCGGTCCGCCCGACGAACTGCTGGACCGCATCGTGCGCGCCTTCGTACGGCCGGCGCTCAAGCTCGCCGCCAACCCCGAAGGCCGGCAGTTCATGCAGCTCGTCGCCCGCAACCTGGTCGAGCAGGGGCCGGAGAACAGCGGGCCGCGCGCCGAACTGTTCGACCCCGTGGCGCACGCCTACATCGATGCGCTGATGAAGGCGCTGCCGGGTATCTCCCGCGCCCAGGCCGCATGGTGCTACCAGTTCTCGCTGGGCGCGCTGATGCACCACATCAGCGACCAGCGCATCGAGGACCTGTCCCACGGCCAGGCCAAGGCGCGCGAGTTCGACCGTTCCGCCGATCTGCTCTGCCGCTTCCTGAGCGCCGGCATCCGCCACACCTGCGCCGTCTAGGACCTGTCCCCGCGGCAACCGGCACCCTTTTTCCAGGAGACACCATGAAGACATCCAGACTCGCTCCCGCGCTGGGAATCGCGCTCGCCTTATGGGCGGCGGGCGCCGCGGCGCAGACCCGCATCACCGTGGCCTATACGGCGGTATCCGAGTTCATGCCCCTGTTCGTGGCCAAGGAACGCGGCTATTTCGCCAAGCGAGGGCTCGAAGTGACGCCGCAGCAACTGGCCCTGAGCGGCGTGATGCCCGCCGCGCTGCAATCCGGGTCGGTACAGATCGCGGGCGTGGCGAGCCCGGTGCTGCTGCAGGCCAACGACAGCGGCATGGACCTGGTGGGGCTGGCCGGCACGAGCGTCCACAATCCGTCGTCCAAGGCCATTGGCCTGGTCGTGCGCAGCGGCGGCGCCAAAAGCGCGGCCGACCTGGTCGGCAAGAAGATCGCTGTGCCCGGGCTGAACGCCGCCCTGCACATCATCGGCCGCAAATGGCTGGCCGACCAGGGCGTCGATCCCCGCAAGGTGACCTTCGTGGAAGGCGCCTTTCCGCAGATGGGCGATCTGCTCAAGGGCGGATCGATCGACGCCGCGGTCACGGCCGACCCGTTCCTGGGCCGCATCCTGCAAAGCGGCGCCGGCACGCTGCTGTCGCCGCTGGCGCCGGACCTGCCGGCCGGCTTTTCCAACATGCTGTACATGTCGACCCGCGCCTGGCAGCAGGCGCATGGACCGGCCATCGCAAGCTTCCGCGCCGCGCTGGCCGACGCGCTGGACTTCGCCGCCGCCCATCCCGACGAGGCGCGGGCCGACATGGGCAAGTACCTGAAGGTGCCCGCCCCGGTCCTGGCCTCCCTGACGGTGCCGGCCTACAAGGTGCCGCTGGCCGGCAGCGAGCTGCAGTTCTGGGCGGACACCATGCGCCAGCAGGGCATGCTGCGCAAGGCGCCCGACCTGGCCGCGATGGTGGCCAAGTGACCGCCAGCCTGCGCGTCGTCGACGCGGCGCCCCGCGCGGGTGCCGCCGCTCCCCTGATTCGCCTGAGCGGGGTGGCGCTGGACCTGGGCGACCGCCGCATCATCAATGGCCTGGATCTGGATCTGGGCCGGGGCGAGTTCGTCTGCGTGGTCGGTCCGTCGGGCTGCGGCAAGACCACGTTGCTGCGGCTGCTGTCGGGCCTGGTGCAGCCCAGCGCCGGCAGCATCCTGCGCGACGGCCGCCCCATCGACGGTCCGGCACAGGATGTCGCCATCGTTTTCCAGGACTATGGGCGCGCCTGTTGCCGTGGCGATCGGTGGCGGGCAATGTCTCGCTCGCGCTCGAGGCCGCCCGCGTCCCCCGGGCCGAACGCGCTTCGCGCATCGCGCCGCTGCTGGCCCAGGTCGGGCTGGGCAATCACGCGGACAAGTACCCGGCGGAACTGTCGGGCGGCATGCAGCAGCGCCTGCAGATCGCGCGCTGCCTGGCCCAGCGTCCGGCGGTGCTGCTGATGGACGAACCCTTCGGCGCGCTCGACGCCATGACGCGCCAGTCGCTGCAGGACGATCTGCTGGCCCTGGTGCGGCGGCATGGCACGACCGTGCTGTTCATCACCCATGATCTCGAGGAAGCGATCTACCTGGGCGATCGCGTCGTCGCGCTGCGGGCCAATCCGGGCACGGGCGCCAGCAGCCTCGCGCAGGACATCGCCATCGGCCTGCCCCATCCGCGCGACCAGTTGAGCACGCGCGAGCATCCCGAGTTCCTGCGCCTGCGCCGCTTCCTGTTCGATTTCATCCAGGAGCCGCGTCCATGATCCGCGCCATCGGGCCGCGCCTGCGCGGCCTTCTCCTGCCCCTGCTGGCGCTGGCCGCCGCCGAGGCCGCCATGCGGGCCAGCGGCGCGCAAAGCGACGCGTTCGCCCGGCCCACCGAGATCCTGCGGGCCATGTGGACGGCGGCGCAGGATGGCTCGCTGGCGGCCGCGTCCGCGCAGACCCTGGGCAATGCGCTGCTCGGCCTGGCCGCGGGCGGCGGCATCGGACTGGTTCTCGGCCTGTGGTTCGGCGCCTCCTCGCGCGCCGGCCGGTGGTCGGCGCTCACGGTCAACCTGCTGCGCCCGCTGCCCTCGGTCGCGCTGGTGCCCATCGCCATGCTGGCCTTCGGCTTCGGCTACCGCATGGAAAGCGCGGTGGTGGCCTTCACCTGCGTCTGGCCCATGCTGATGTTCGCCCAGGACGGCGTAGCGCGGGTGGAGCCCCGCCTCGTCGAGGTGGCCCGCGTGCTGGGACTGGGAGGCATCCGCCGCGCCTGGAAGATCGTGCTGCCGGCCGCGCTGCCGCGTATCTTCGTCGGCCTGCGGCTGTCGCTGGGCATCGCGCTGACCATCGCCGTCACCACCGAAATCATCGCCAACCCCATGGGCCTGGGCTACGGCCTGGCCATGGCGCAGCAAAGCCTGAACCCGGCGCTGATGCTCGCGCTGGTCATCTGGATAGGCGTGCTGGGCTGGGCCGCCAATGCCGGCCTGCTGTGGCTGCAGGCGCGCCTGTTCGCCCGCCGCGGAGTCCGCGCATGAACACGCCGCTGCCCGTTTCCCTGCTTTCCGCCCGGCGCCTGGGCGACGCCGCGGGCGGCCTGCTGGTCCTGCTCGTGATCGTGGGAGCGTGGGCCTGGGCCACCGCGGCCGGCTGGGTGTCGCCCATTTTCCTGCCCTCGCCCGGTGCCACCTGGGACGCCCTGCTGCAAGGCCTGGCCGAAGGCGAATTGGCTTCGGCCAGCCTGGCCACCGTCGAACGCATGCTCTATGGCTGGCTGCTGGCCTCGGCCCTGGGCCTCGTCCTGGGCACGCTGATCGGCGTCTCGCCCGCCCTGCGCGCCTGGACGCAGCCCACGCTGGAGTTCGTGCGCCCGCTCCCCGCCTCGGCCGTCATGCCCGTCGCCATCGCGCTGCTCGGCTTGTCGCCCGGCATGGTGCTGGCGGTCATCGCCTTCGGCGCCATCTGGCCGGTGCTGCTGTCCACCGTGCACGGGTTCGCGTCGGTCGACCCGCGCCTGCACGAAGTCGCGCGAGTGCTGGGGCTGTCCCGGAGCTCTATGCCGGCGTCGTCCTGCTGGGCGCCATCGGGCTCCTCAGCAACAGCCTGCTCGCGCTGGCCGAACGGCTGGCCCGCACCCACCACTGCCCCCTTTCTCTTGTCCGGACGCATCATGCCACGCCGCATCGTCGACCTTTCCATCTATCTCGAGAACGACATCCTGTCGGACCCGCCCGCGCTCGCGCCACGCATCACCTACGAGAATCACGCGCAGGGCGTGGCGGGCTTCCAGCGCCTGCTGCCCGGCCTGAAGGCCGAGGATCTTCCCGACGGGGAAGCCGCGGCCGCCGAATGGGTCACGCTGACCACGCACAGCGGCACCCACCTGGATGCCCCCTACCACTTCCACTCGACCATGAACCGCGGCGAACGCGCGATCACCATCGACGAGGTCGACCTGGACTGGTGCTTCCAGCCGGGCGTCAAGCTGGATTTCCGCCATTTCCCCGACGGCTACGTCGTCACCGCCGCCGACGTCGAAGCGGAACTCGCGCGCATCGGACACACGCTGCGGCCGCTGGAGATCGTGCTGGTCAATACCCGCGCCGGCTCGCGCTACGGCCACCCCGACTATGTCGAGACCGGGTGCGGCATGGGATACGAGGCGACCATGTACCTGCTGGAGCGCGGCGTGCGCCTGACCGGCACCGACGCATGGAGCTGGGATGCGCCGTTTTCCCATACCGCGCGCAAGTACCGCGAGACCGGCGACAAGTCGCTGATCTGGGAAGGCCACAAGGCCGGACGCGACATCGGCTACTGCCACATCGAGAAGCTCCACAACCTGGAATGCCTGCCTCCCGACGGCTTCTACGTGAGCTGCTTCCCGCACAAGGTGCGCGCCGCCTCGGCCGGCTGGACCCGGGCCGTGGCGATCTTCGACGACCGGCTCTTCGCCCCGGCCTGAGCCTCACCTGCCCCGTTTCCTTTTTCGCTCCCGGAGCCTGCCATGCCCTCCCTTCTTTCCCGCCTTGCCGCCAGCGTCGCCGCGCTGGCCGCCACTTCCGCCATCGCCGCCGGCTATCCCGACAAGCCGGTCCGCGTCATCGTTCCCTACGTGGCCGGGTCTCCCGCCGACATGGTCGCCCGCAAGCTCGGAGAAGGCCTGGCACAGCAACTGGGGCAATCCTTCATCGTCGAGAACAAGGCCGGCGCCAACGGCATGATAGGCAGCGAGTTCGTGGCCCGCGCGGCCCCCGACGGCTACACCATCATGCTGGGCAACATGGACACCCATGCCCTCAACCCGCTGCTGTACCGCCACATCCGCTACGAGCCGGCCCGCGACTTCGCGCCCGTGGCGCAGGTCGGCACCCTGACCGCCATGCTGATCGCCCGTCCCGACGCGCCCTTCCAGGACGCCCGTGGCCTGATCCAGGCCGCGGCCCGCGCGCCCGGGAAGCTGACCTATGGCTCGTGGGGCTTGGGCAGCGTGGCGCACCTGTGGGGCGGCCTGCTGGAGGAATCGGGGCGCATCCAGTTGATGCACGTGCCCTACCAGGGCACGCCGGCGGCCATGAACGCGTTGATGGGCAGCCAGATCGACCTGCTGTTCGGACCGCCCACGCTGGCGCTGGCCAATGCGAAGAACGGCAGGTTGAAGATTCTCGGCGTCACCTCCGCCACCCGCCAGCCGCAATATCCGGACGTGCCCACGCTGGCCGAGCAGGGCTTCGCCGGCTACGACGGCACCACGTGGTTCGGCGTGTTCGCGCCCGCCAAGGTGCCCGGCGACGTGCTGGACCGGCTGAACCAGGCCATCAACCGCACGCTGGACAGCCCCGCGATGGCCGATACCGCCGCCACCCTGGCCATGACCGTCACGCCCGGCGACCGCCGGCAACTGGAACGGACCATGGCCGCGTCGCGCGAGAAGTGGGGCAGGATCATCGCCGACAAGAAAATCCAGCTCAACGATTGACTCCCCTTCACAAAGGCTCGCCATGAAACTCGCAACCTTGAAGAACGGCGGCCGCGACGGCCGCCTGGCCGTGGTGTCCGCCGACCTGGCCCTGGCCGCCTACCCCGACCGGCCATGCACCATGCAGGCCCTGCTGGACGACTGGGACGCCATGCGGCCCGGCCTGGAGGCGCTCTACCAGGCGTTGAACCGCGGCGCCGCCCAGGGAGCGTTCTCGTTCGATCCCGCATTGGCCATGGCGCCGCTGCCGCGCGCCTACCAATGGCTGGACGGCTCCGCCTTCGCCAACCACGGCCTGTGGATGCAGCGGGGGTTCGGCGTCCCGCCCATCGATACGACGCTGCCGCTGATGTACCAGGGTGGCTCGGACGACTTCCTGGGCGGCCGCGACGACGTGCCGCTGCCGGACGAAAGCCACGGCATCGACTGCGAGGGCGAGATCGTGGTCGCGCTGGACGACGTGCCCATGGGAGTGGACGCGGCCGCGGCCCTGGATCACGTGAAACTGGTCATGCTGGCCAATGACTGGAGCCTGCGCGCGCTGCAGCCTCGCGAGCTGAAGACCGGCTTCGGCTTCATCCATGCCAAGCCTTCGACCTCGTTCGGTCCGGTGGCGGTCACGCTGGACGAACTGGACGGACACTGGCGCGAAGGCAGGCTGCATCTGCCGGTAAGGGTGGACATCAACGGCCGCTGGATCGGCCATCCGAACGCGCGCGAGATGAGCGTGGGCTTCGGCGACCTCGTCGCCCACGCCGCCGCGACCCGGCGCCTGCGCGCCGGCACGCTGGTGGGTTCGGGCACGGTGTCCGATCCGACCGAGGGAGCCGGCTCGGCGGCGCTGGCCGAGGTGCGTGCCATCGAGAACGCCACGCAAGGCACGATCTCCACCCCCTTCCTGATGTTCGGCGACCGCGTCCGGATGGAAGTCAATACGCCGGCCGGGGCAAGCGTGTTCGGCGCGCTGGACCAGAAGCTGGTGCAAGCCCCGGCCTGATTCCGGGGCCGCCACGCCCCCCTCGCGGCATCCGGGAGAGCCCTCGCGCAGAGGGCATTTATAATAATCCGACTGCCGCGCAGGCACTGTCTCGTTCGCGCATCCGTGCCGGCCGTCAGCAGGCGTATAGTTTTTCCATCCTCCCGTCGAATCGGAGCCGATCTTTTGAAGTTGCATTCCGACCCTGCCTCGGCGCTGAACACCGTGACCGCCTATGGCGATGGATACGTCGAAGTCAACCGCGTCCGTTTCGAGCACGCCGTCGTGTTCGGCCCCGAGGGCGATGTCGTCGCCTGGCCCGTTTCCTCCTTCGAAGACGTCGATGCCGCCGCGATGGAACACGTGGCTCGGCCGGGCGCGGCCTCGCTGCCCGAGGTCGTCCTGATCGGCACCGGCGCCCGCCAGCGCTTCCTGGCGCCGTCGCTGCTGCGCCCGCTGCTGAAGGCCGGCGTGGGCATCGAGATGATGGATACCCTGGCGGCTTCGCGCACCTACAACATCCTGATGGCCGAGGGGCGCCGCGTCGTGGCCGCGCTGATCCCGGCCTGAATGATGCGCCGCCCCTCCCGCCTTTCCCCCATTTTCCGGAGACCCACGCATGAGCACTGCCATCGGGCGGGCCGCCCCCGCCTTCACCGCCCCCAGTACCGACGGCGACATCTCGCTGAAGAACCTGAAGGGCCGCGTCGTCGTCATGTATTTCTACCCGCGCGACAACACGCCGGGCTGCACGACCGAAGGGCAGAACTTCCGCGACCGCTACGCCGAGTTCCAGGCCGCCGGCGCCGAGATCCTCGGGGTCTCGCGCGACACGCTGGCCTCGCACCAGAAGTTCAAGGAAAAGCAGGGCTTCCCATTCCCGCTGCTTGCCGATCCGGACGAAACCCTGTGCGAGCTATACGGTGTCATGAAAATGAAGAACATGTATGGCAAGCAGGTGCGCGGCATCGAGCGCAGCACCTTCCTGATCGACGCTCAAGGCAAGCTGCGCCAGGAATGGCGCGGCGTGAAAGTGCCCGGCCATGTCGACGCCGTGCTCGAAGCCGTGCGCGGGCTGGCCTGAATGAGTCCGTTTTTCTTCCTGCGCATGTGTCGTACGCCGGCAGGCGTACGATATATGCAATGGAGGATGCAGTATCGTTGAGCTTCCCTACTGAGGAGATCCGCGCTCATGCCGCTTCCCAAGATGCCCACCCGGCCCGCAGCAATCCTGTCCTTCCCCTCGGGTGAACCAGCGCGCCCCGCAGCCCGCGGCAAACGTACCGAAGCCGAACCCCGACCGCCCTCCTCCACCGACATTCCCGACGTCCAGCCCCAGCTGGAAGGCATCCAGGCCGCGCCGGCCAAGACGGCCCGCAAGACCGCCGCCAAATCCAAGGCGGGCACCCTGCTGACGCCCGCCCCGCAAGCCGAGGCGCCCATCGTCGCGCGCGCGCCGCAGCCGGCGCCCGCCCCGGCTCCCGCCGCCACCGGCAAGGCCGTGGCCAAGCCCGCGCCCAGGCGCAAGGCGAAATCGGCCGGGCCTGAAGTCGCCAAGCTGTTCGTGCTGGACACCAACGTGCTCATGCACGATCCGAGCTCGCTGTTCCGTTTCGAGGAACACGACATCTTCCTGCCGATGATCACGCTGGAAGAACTGGACAACCACAAGAAGGGCATGTCCGAAGTGGCGCGCAACGCCCGCCAGGTCAGCCGCTCGCTGGACGAGCTGGTCAGCGACATCGGCGACATGGAAGCCGGCATCCCGCTCGACAAGCTCGGCAACCGCGACGCGATGGGCCGGCTGTACCTGCAGACGACCCTGCTGTCGGCCTCGCTGCCGTCCGGCCTTCCGGCAGGCAAGGCCGACAACCAGATCCTGGGCGTGGTGCGTGCCCTGCAGGAACGCTACCCCGACCGCGAAGTCGTGCTGGTGTCCAAGGACATCAACATGCGCGTCAAGGCTCGCGCCCTGGGACTGCCGGCCGAGGACTACTTCAACGACCAGGTCCTGGAAGATTCCGACCTGCTGTACACCGGCGTGCTGCAACTGCCCGACGATTTCTGGGACAAGCACAGCAAGGGCATGGAATCCTGGCAGCAGGGCGGCAGCACCTTCTACCGCATCACCGGGCCCCTGTGCGCGCAGTTCGCCGTCAACCAGTTCGTCTATTTCGAAGGCAGCATGCCGCTGTACGCGCAGGTCAAGGAAGTCAACGGCAAGACCGCCGTGCTCCAGACCCTGCGCGAATACACCCACAGCAAGAACAGCGTCTGGGGCATCACCGCGCGCAACCGCGAGCAGAACTTCGCGCTCAACCTGCTGATGAACCCGGACTGCGACTTCATCTCGCTGCTGGGCCAGGCAGGCACCGGCAAGACGCTGCTGGCGCTGGCCGCGGGCCTGACGCAGGTGCTCGAGACCAAGCGCTACACCGAGATCATCATGACCCGCGTCACCGTGCCGGTGGGCGAAGACATCGGTTTCCTGCCGGGCACCGAGGAAGAAAAGATGCTGCCCTGGATGGGCGCGCTGGAAGACAACCTGGACGTGCTGAACATGGGCGACGGCGAAAGCGGCCATGGCGGGGACTGGGGGCGTGCCGCCACCATGGACCTCATCCGTTCGCGGGTGAAGGTCAAGTCGCTGAACTTCATGCGCGGCCGCACCTTCCTGAACAAGTTCCTGATCATCGACGAGGCGCAGAACCTCACGCCCAAGCAGATGAAGACCCTGATCACCCGTGCCGGTCCCGGCACCAAGGTGGTCTGCCTGGGCAACATCGCGCAGATCGACACGCCCTACCTGACCGAAGGCAGTTCAGGGCTGACCTACGTGGTGGACCGCTTCAAGGGCTGGCCGCATTCGGGCCACGTGACCTTGCAGCGGGGCGAGCGCTCGCGGCTGGCCGACTACGCGGCCGAGGTGCTGTGACATGCGGCGTGACCTGGACGGCGGAGCAGGCGGCGTCAGCGACGGCTACCTGCGCGCCATCTGGAGCGCGACGGGAAGCGCCGCGCTTCCCGCCGACGTCGCCTGGCTCGGAGCGGGCAGCCTGCCGTCCATCTTTCCGGTCACGGACCTGGCGGCCGCCGCAGTCGGCGCGGCTGGGCTGGCCGTTGCCGAGCTGATCGGGCAGCGACACGGCAGCCTGCCCGCCGTCGCGGTCGACCGGCGGCTGGCCTCGTTCTGGTTCGACACGTCGCTGCGGCCGGTGGGCTGGAAGCTGCCGCCGGCGCGCGACCCCGTCACCGGCGACTATGCGGCCGCCGACGGCTGGATACGGCTGCATGCCAACGCGCCGCACCACCGCGACGCCATCCTGCGCGTGCTGGGCTGCCACGGCAGCCACGACAGCGTGGCACAGGCGGTGGCCGCATGGAACGCGCTGGACCTGGAAAACGCAATCGTCGAAGCGAAGGGCTGCGCCGCGCAGATGCGCACCCAGGAAGCCTGGGCCGCCCATCCGCAAGGCGCCGCCGTGTCGATCGAACCGCTGCTGTGGCGCACGGCGGCATCGGCCGCCCCCGCGCCCACCTGGGCCGGCCCTCCCGCACGCCCGCTGCAAGGCGTACGCGTGCTGGACCTGACCCGCATCATCGCGGGGCCGGTGGCCACGCGCTTCCTGGCGGGCTACGGCGCCGAAGTCCTGCGGCTGGATCCCCCGGCCTGGGACGAACCGGTCGCCGCGCCCGAACTGACGCTGGGCAAACGCTGCGGCCGCATCGACCTTCGCTCCACCGAAGGCCGGCGCCTGTTCCGCCAACTGCTGCGCGATGCCGACGTGCTGGTGCATGGCTATCGTTCGGATGCATTGGGCGCCCTGGGTTTCGACGCCGAACAGCGGCGCCGCATCAATCCGGGGCTGGTCGACGTGTCGCTGGACGCCTACGGATGGACCGGTCCCTGGAAGGCGCGCCGCGGGTTCGACAGCCTGGTGCAGATGAGCTGCGGCATCGCCGATGCGGGCATGCGCAAACTGGGCCGGGACAAACCCACGCCCCTGCCGGTGCAGGCCCTGGACCACACCACGGGCTACCTGCTCGCCACCGCGGCGATACGTGGTCTGACCGAGCGCGTGCGCACCGGCTGCGGCGGCGAGTTCCGCGCATCGCTGGCACGCACGGCGGCCCTGCTGGTGCAGGGGGTCGCAAACGCCGACGCCGCGCCGCTCGCTCCCGAAGCCCGCGACGACTGCACCATGCCCTCGGAGATGACCGCCTGGGGCCGGGCGCGGCGCGTCAAGGCGCCGCTGACCGTCGCCGGCGCCCCCATGGCCTGGGACATTCCCGCCGGCCCGCTGGGCGCCTCGCAGGCGTCATGGCGCGCTTGAGCCCGGCGGCCGGCGCCAGTTCAGTTCCCGCTGCCTAGAGTTCGATCCACTCGCGCCTGACCGGTTCGGCCGCGCGCAAGGCAGCCGGCGTCCCGGCGAACACCACGGCGCCGTGTCCCAGCACATACACGCGATCGGCGACGTCCAGGGCGAAGTCCAGCTTCTGTTCGATCAGCAGGATGGCCATGCCCTGGCGGCGCAGTTCGTCCAGGCAGGCGGCCAGTTGCGCCACGACCTGCGGCGCCAGCCCCTCGGCGGGTTCGTCCACCAGCATCAAGACCGGATCGCCCATCAGCGTGCGGCCCAGGGCCAGCATCTGCTGCTCGCCTCCCGACAGGTGCTGTGCCTGCACGCCGGCCCGTCGCGCCAGCGGCGGAAAAAGCCGATAGATGTCGGCGATCGTCCAGCGCCCCGCCGTGACGGCCTTCTGCCCCAGCATCAGATTCTGCTCGACCGTCATGCCGGGAAAGATGTCCCGGCTTTCGGGCACGTAGCCGACGCCCATCCGCGCGATCTCGAACGTGCGCAGCCCGCCTATGTCCCGGCCGCGCCAAAGCATGCGGCCGCGCCGCTCGACCAGCCCCATGACGGCGCGGGCCAGCGTAGAGCGGCCGGCGCCATTGCGGCCCAGCAGCGCGACGATCTCGCCCGGCGCCACGTGCATGTCCACGCCTTGCAGCACGTGGGCCCGGCCGTACCAGGCATGGACGCCGTGGAGCTCCAGCAAGGCGCTCATTCCGGCTCCTGCATGAGCCCGCCCAGGTAGGCCTGGCGCACCGCCGGATCCGCCCGGATGTGTTCCGGTTCGCCGGTGGCGATCAAGCGCCCCTGGACCATGACCGAAATACGATCGGACAGGCCGAAGACGACCTGCATGTCATGCTCGACGATCAGCACCGTCCTCCCGCGGCAGGTGCCGCGTATCAGCTCCATCATGCGCGCGGTCTCGGCCCGGCTCATCCCGGCCGTCGGCTCGTCCAGCAGGACGACGCGTGCCTCGGTCGCCAGCACCATGCCCAGCTCCAGCGCGCGCTGTTCCGCGTAGCTCAGTTCGCCCGCGGGCAGCGCCGCGCGCCGCTCCAGGTCAAGTTGCGCCATGACCTGGTGCGCCCGCCGAGCCACGCCGCGCCCGCGATCCAGCGCGCACCACCATTGATAGCCCAGGCCGCCCCTGCGCATGGCGGCGCAGCGCAGGTTGTCGAACACCGACATGCGGCCGAACACATTGGCCACCTGGAAGCTGCGCGACAGGCCCAGCCGGGCCATGCGATGCGCCGGCAGCCCCGTGACGTCGCGGCCCCGCAGGCGCACCCTGCCCGCCGAGGGCGGAGTCAGGCCCGAGATCACGTTGAACAGGCTGGACTTGCCCGCTCCGTTGGGACCGATCAGCGCGTGGAACTCGCCCGTGGCGACGCGCAGGCTCACGTCGTCGAGCACCTGGACCTCGCCGTAGCGCTTGCCCACGCCTTCCAGCGTCAAGGCGTCGATGCCGGCCTTGTCCCGCGCTTCACCCATCACATCGCTCCGACGATGACACTGGCCTGCGCCGGTCCCGCCCCAGGAACAGGCCGGCCGCGCCCAGCACCGACAGCACGCCGGCCGCGCTCCACGGCAGCGGCGCGGACGGATCCAGCGCCAGCCCGAACCATGAGACCATCCCCGGCCCGCCCGCGTCGTGGACGCGGCCATAGGCCAGCTCGATGGCCAGGCTCAGCCCGGCGATGCCGATCAACGCGCCGGCGATCGTCCCTGCCCTGGCGCGCAGCCAGTGCGCGAATTCGCCGCGCGCCACCAGCCGCGCCGCATCGCGGATGCCACCGGCCAATCCACCGGGCAAAGCCAGCACGACGGCGGCAAAGGCGAGCCCCAGGTACAACTGCCAGGCCCCGGTATGACGCGACAGCTCGACCGAGAAGAACGTCACCACCACCGCGCCGGCCACGGGCCCCAGGAACAGGCCGCTGCCGCCGACCACCACCGCCAGCAACACCGCTCCCGATCGCAACGCGCCCAGGCTGTCGGCGCTGGCGATCTCCAGGTTCAGCGCCATCAGCCCGCCCGCCACGCCGGCGAAGAATCCCGACAGGGTCAGCATCAGATAGCGGACGCGGTGCGGGTCGTAGCCGATGAAGGCCACGCGCTGCGGATTGTCGCGGACGGCATTGGCAAGCTTGAGCAGCGGCGTGCGGCCCAGCGCATGGATGGCGAGGGCGCCGGCGACCGTCCATACCGCGGTCAGATAATAGACATGGAGATCGGGTCCCAGACTCCATCCCGGCCACAGGCCCACGACGAACGCCGGACCGGCCGTGCGGTCGGCCGCCAACCCGCCTTCCCCGCCGAACCAGTCCGGCAGCATGCCGGCGGCGGCATGGACCAGTTCGCCTACCGCCAGCGAGATCATCGCGAAGGACGTGCCGCCGCGGCGGGTGGTCGGATACCCGATCAGCGCGGCGAATCCCGCCCCCGCCACGCCGCCGGCCACGGGCAGCAGCACGGTCGGAAAGACAAACAGTCCGCCATCCATCCCCCGCAGGAGGTGGATGACGGCATACCCGCCCAGTCCCGCGTAGACGGCATGTCCGAACGACAGCATCCCCGTCTGCCCCAGCAGCAGGTTGTACGACAGCGCGAACAGCGCCATCGCGCACATCTGCGACATCAGGCCCAGCTGGAAGCCGCTGCCCAAGCACAGCGGCGCCAGCGCCAGCAGCGCCAGCCCCGCCGCTACGCAGGCCAGGAGCCGCTTGCCATCGGCACGCGGGCTCATGTTTCGCGCACGCCCATGAGTCCGCGCGGCCGCCAGACCAGCACCGCCACCATCAACAGATAAGGCAGCACCGGCGCGACGCGCGACAAGGGCCAGGCCGCCAGCGCCCGCGCCGCATCGGCCGCACCCAGCCAGGTTGCCGGCGCGGCCAGGGACCAGGCCGAGCCCACCGCCAGGGTTTGCAGCACCCCGATCAGCAGGCTGGCCCAGAACGCTCCCGCCAGCGACCCCAGCCCGCCCACCACCGTCACGACGAAGACGATGGGCCCCAGCGCCTGGGCCATGCCCGGCTCGGTCACGAACACGCTGCCGCCTATCGCGCCGGCCATCCCGGCCAGCAGGCAGCCGGCGCCGAACACCAGCATGAACACACGGGGCACGTCGTGCCCCAGCGCCTGCGCCATGGCCGGATGGCTGAGCGCCGCGCGGACGACCAGGCCGGTTCGCGTCCGCGTCAGTCCCCACCACAATGCCGCCAGCATCAGGCCCGCGGCCAGCGCGACCACCAGGCGATGCAAGGGAAAGGCGTGCCCGCCCAGGCTGAACAGCGGCTCGCCCCAGGCCGCCGGCATGCGGTAGGGCACGGCGGAGCGGCCCCAGGCCAGTTGCACCAGTTCGGCGATGACCATGGCGAGCGCGAACGTGAACAGCAGTTCCGCCACGTGCCCCCGCCCGCGCAGGCGGCGCAGCGCCAGCCGCTCGACCGCGGTGCCCGCCAGCCCGACCAGCACCGGCGCGATGAACAGGGCCACCCAGAATGCCGCGCCCGCTGTCAGCGCCGGCGACAGCGCGCCGGCCACGGCATGGGCGGCATAGGCCCCCAGCATGTAGAAACTGGCATGCGCGAAGTTGATGATGCCCATCATGCTGAAGATCAGCGTCAGCCCGGCCGAAAGCATGAAAAGCAGCAGCCCGTAACTGAGGCCGTTCAGCAGCGAAACGATGAGCCCGTCCAAACAAATACTCCGAGCGGCGCGCGCGGCCGCGGCGGCAGCCCCGCCAGGGAAAGGGGAAACAAGAAAACGACGGCAAATAGGTTAACCTTGATCGATACCCGGCGTGAGGCCGGACCGCCAATCACCGTTCCAACGTCGTGAAGCTCGCCAGCACTCTCCAGTCCCTGCGTACCGACAACTCGTTCGCCGCCCTGCCGGACGCATTCTACTCACGGGTGTCGCCCCAGCCCCTGGACGACCCCTGGCTGGTGCATGCCAACCCCGAGGCCGCCGCCCTGATCGGCCTCGCGCCCGAAGCGCTGGCCACGCCCGAGTTCCTGTCCGTGTTCTCGGGCGCCAGCCCGCTGCCGGGCGGCTCGCCGCTGGCCGCGGTCTACAGCGGCCATCAATTCGGCGTCTGGGCCGGACAGTTGGGCGACGGCCGCGCGCTGCTGCTGGGCGAAGCGGCCGGCCCCGACGGCAGTTGGGAACTGCAGCTCAAGGGATCGGGCCTGACGCCCTATTCGCGCATGGGCGACGGCAAGGCCGTGCTGCGTTCGTCGGTGCGCGAGTACCTCGCTTCGGAAGCCATGCATGGCCTGGGCATCCCGACCACGCGCGCGCTGGCGCTGATCGCTTCCGACGACCCGGTCATCCGCGAAACGGTCGAGACCGCCGCCATCGTCACCCGCATGTCGCCCAGCTTCGTGCGCTTCGGTTCGTTCGAGCACTGGGCCAGCCGTCAGCGGCCCGACCTGCTGCGCGTCCTGGCCGACTACGTGATCGACCGCTTCTATCCCGACTGCCGGCCGGCCCCGACCGGCGTCGCCGACACGGAGGCCGGCCCCTACCTGCGGCTGCTGGCCGCGGTCACGCGCAAGACCGCCACGCTGATGGCGGACTGGCAAGCCGTGGGCTTCTGCCACGGCGTCATGAATACCGACAACATGTCCATCCTGGGCCTGACGCTGGACTACGGCCCCTATGGATTCATGGACGGCTTCGACGCCCACCACGTCTGCAACCATTCCGATACCGCCGGGCGCTACGCCTGGGATGCCCAGCCCGCGGTCGGGCATTGGAACCTGTATCGCCTGGCCGGCGCGCTGATGCCGCTGGTACAGGACGAGGACGCGCTGCGCGCCGTGCTGGCCAACTACGAAGGCGCCTTCCTGGCCGCCTTCCACCACCGGATGGCCGCCAAGCTCGGCCTCGGGCAATGGCAGGCGGGCGACGATGAACTGCTGAACGGCCTCTGGTCCGTCATGCACCAGAATCGCGCCGACTTCACCCTGAGCTTCCGGCGCCTGGCCGACGTGGCCAGCGCCGACGGCACTCCGCCGGCACCGGGCGTCGAAACCTTCGAGGACCTGTATGCCGACCGCGAGGCCGCCCGGGCGTGGCTGGCCACCTACCGTGCCCGCCTCGCTCAGGACGGGCGGCCCGACGGCGAGCGCGCCGCGGCCATGAACCGCGTCAATCCGCTGTACGTGCTGCGCAACCACCTGGCCGAGCTGGCCATCCGTGCCGCAAAGCAAAGGGATCCCGGCGAGATCGACCGCCTGATGCGGCTCTTGCGCGACCCCTACACCGAACGGCCCGGCCACGAAAGCTATGCCCGCGTGCCGCCCGACTGGGCCGGCTCGCTGCAAGTCAGTTGTTCTTCATGAGGTAGACCATGTCCGACCGGCCCAAAGTCAAGAAATCCGATGCCGAATGGCGAACCCTGCTCACCCCCATGCAATACGCCGTGGCGCGCGAGAAGGCGACCGAGCGCGCGTTCACCGGCCAATACTGGGATCATCGCGAACCCGGCATCTACCGCTGCGTGGCCTGCGGCACGCCGCTGTTCGCCTCGGACACCAAGTTCGACTCGGCCTGCGGCTGGCCCAGTTATTTCGCCCCGCTCGACCCCGATAACGTGCGCGAGGAACTCGACACCACCCATGGCATGGTCCGCACCGAGATCCTGTGCAACGTCTGCGACGCCCACCTGGGGCACGTCTTCGAGGACGGCCCGCCGCCGACAGGCCTGCGTTATTGCATCAATTCGGTCTCGCTGAAGTTCGAACCGCTGTAGCCCCCCCACGCCCTTCGGGCGCCCCCTCAAGGGGGCGATGCGGGCGGACCGGCAAAGCCGGATCCACCGCATCCTGGATCTTGGTAGGCCGGGTTAAGCTGGGGCTGTAGGGTGAACGGTGGGGTGGTTTTCTTGTCCCACTCGGGTGCATTTTTTTCTCGACGATTCGATGAAATTACTTTTTGATCTTTTCCCGCTGGTTCTTTTCTTCGCCGCATACAAGTTCGCCGACATCTATGTCGCGACGGGCGTGGCCATGGCGGCCAGCGTGCTGCAGATCGTCTGGCTGCTGGTGCGGCGCAGGAAGATCGAGCCCATGCACTGGATCAACCTGGCCATCATCGTGGTGTTCGGCGGCGCGACGCTGTTCCTGCACGACGAGGTCTTCATCAAGTGGAAGCCCACGGTGCTCTACTGGCTGTTCGCGGCGGTGCTGGGCGGCGGCCAGTGGCTGTTCAAGCGCAATTTCCTTCGCAGCATGCTGGGCGCGCAGATCCAGTTGCCCGAGGCGGTCTGGAGCCGGCTCAACCTTGCCTGGGTGACGTTCTTCGCCGCGGTAGGCGGCCTGAACCTGTACGTCGCCTACAACTGGCCCACCGAAACCTGGGTCAGCTTCAAGGTCTTCGGCATCTTCGGACTGCTGCTGGTGTTCGTTGTTCTGCAATCGCTCTATCTCGGCCGCCACATGAAGCCCGCCCAGGAAGTCTCGGCCACCGACATCGCCAAGAAAGAGGCCGACGCAGGAGCCGAGCGCTCATGAACGCCGACCGCATGGCATGGATTCGCGAGCGCCTGTCGGAGCTCGATCCCGTCACGCTGGACGTGCAGGACGACTCCCATCTGCATGCCGGCCATGCCGGCGCGGCCGGCGGCGCCGGACACTTCCGGCTACGCATTGTTTCGCCCCGTTTCGCCGGGCTCAACCGGGTGGCCCGGCATAGGCTGGTGTATGATCGATTGGCAGACTTGATGCCGGCGCACATCCACGCGCTGGCGCTCCAGGCGCTGACACCAGAAGAAGACTCCGCACCAACCTCTTGAGCCCGGTCCCTTTTCAACCGACCTCACTCCCCCTCTCTACCTTCAAGGACTTCCATACATGAAGCGTGTTTTGATGATGGCTGCCGCGCTGACCCTGGCCGCTCCGGTTTTTGCGCAGAATGCCGCCGTGGTCAACGGCAAGGCCATCCCCTCGTCGCGCGTGGACCAATTCGTCAAGCTGCTGACCAAGCAGGGCCAGCCCGACTCCCCCCAGTTGCGCGAGCAGATCCGGGAAGAACTGATCAACCGCGAGATCTTCCTGCAGGAAGCCGACAAGCGCGGCGTCGCCAAGCAGCCCGAAGTCCAGGCCGAAATCGACCTGACCCGCCAGAGCGTGCTGATCCGCGGCCTGTTCAACGACTTCCTGGCCAAGAACCCGGTCTCGCCGCAGGACATCCAGGCCGAGTACGACCGCGTCAAGAGCGCCCAGGGCGACAAGGAATACCAGGCCCGCCACATCCTGGTCGAAAGCGAGGCCCAGGCCAAGGACATCATCGCCCAGCTGAAGAAGGGAGCGAAGTTCGAGGACCTCGCCAAGCAATCCAAGGACCCCGGCTCGGCCGCCAACGGCGGCAGCCTGGACTGGGCGCCCTCCAGCACCTACGTCAAGCCGTTCGCCGATGCGCTGGCCGCGCTGCAGAAGGGCCAGACCACGGAAGCGCCGGTGCAGACCCAGTTCGGCTGGCACGTGATCCGCCTGGACGACGTGCGCCCGGTCCAATTCCCCCCGCTGGAGCAGCTGCGCCCGCAAATCGAGGAATCCCTGCGCCAGACCAAGCTGCGTGATTTCCAGACCAGCCTGCGCGAAAAGGCCAAGATCCAGTAAGTTTGTTGGATTCAACCAACAAAAAACGCTGTCCCGATAATTAAATTTTCAACAATCAGGGTTTCCCTGGGTTGAACCTGATGCCCCGTAAAACCAGTGCCTACAGGCGTGAGTTACGGGGCATTTTTCTTGCCTCCGCCCCGGCAACGCTGGACATTCGTCATGCCGCCCCCCCCCCGAGGTTGCAATTAGGTAACAAAACCTTAGAGCAAAGCACAACACATTTTTATTGCAAGGGAATTAACTATTGGCACCCCAGGGGCTTTCTGGTGAAATTCTTCGAGATTTCTTCACAGCAAGTACATCGCGTAGAAATCATGAGCAAGACGGGGGGCTTGTCTTGGGGGAAAGCGGCAGCAATGCTGTCTTCCGACTCGTCCCTTCGGCTTATCGAGTTACTCACTCCGCTGGAGACCTATTTAAATGAAGAAGACCCTTCTTGCCGCCGCGCTGCTGGCTGGCTTCGCAGGTGCCGCTCAAGCGCAAAGCAACGTCACGCTGTATGGTTTGGTTGACGCTGGCTTCAACTACACCAAGCTCGAAGGCAACAAGAGCCGCATGGGTATCGACAGCGGTCTGCAAGGCCAGTCGCGCTGGGGTATCCGTGGTTCGGAAGACATCGGCGGTGGTCTGAAGGCCATTTTCACCCTGGAAAACGGCTTCACCGTTGACAACGGCCAACAAACCCAAGGCCGCCTGTTCGGCCGCTACGCCTTCGTCGGCCTGGAAAGCGCCTCCGCTGGCCGCCTGACCCTGGGCCGCACGACGAACCTGGCCTTCATGTGGGCCGCCGGCATCGTCAACCCCTTCGGCCTGAGCTTCAGCAGCGCCACCGTCGGCAGCACCTTCGGCTACAACGACGCCGATCTGGGCCTGGGTCGTGTCAACAACTCGATCTACTACTACTCGCCCAACTTCTCCGGCTTCCAAGGCGCCATCGGTTACAGCTTCCAGTCGAACCCCGACACGGAAGTCGCCGGCAACAAGAACAACGATCGCCTGATCGACCTGGGCTTGAAGTATGACAATGGTCCCCTGAAGGCCGTGCTGACGTACCAGTACCTGAACCCGTCGCAGCTGACCGCCAACAACGGCAAGTTCAAGAACCTGACGCTGGGTGCCAACTACGACTTCGGCGTCGTGGCTGTGTACGCTGGCTACGCCAACGCCAAGGGCATCCGCACTGTCGCTGGCTACAACGGCGCCATCAACGCCACGTCCGCCGACTTCACCAAGGACAACGCCTACACGATCGGCCTGAGCGCTCCTCTGGGACCCGGCAAGGCCTACGCTGCCTACCAAAAGGCGACCAAGTCCAAGTCCAACAACTGGGCTATCGGCTATACCTACGACCTGTCGAAGCGCACCAACCTGTACGCCTTCTTCGTCGAGGGTGAAGTCCGTGATTTCGCCGCCAAGAAGGACCTGAGCAACCGCCAGTTCGCTCTGGGCCTGCAACACCGCTTCTAAGCACTTGATACCGGTTTAGCCGGTATCGACGGGGCCTCGGCCCCGACGCGAACAAGCATGAACCCCGCCTTGTGCGGGGTTTTTCTTTGCCGCTCCGGTCACGATGGTGCTCTCCGCGTTCTTACGTTGCCGGATGTAACACCCACCCTTTTCCTGTTGCGCGAACAACGACAAGACCAATTGGTTTAGACGGAATCGCAACATCACTGAATATCGCACCAGATTTAACAGTTGGCACTCTTAATCCTTTCTGGTGAAATTTCTTCAGATTTCTTCGCAGCCTAAGCAGCATGGCCTGGAAATCGGAATCAGACGGCGACTGCGCGCCGAAGGAGCCGGTCTCGGACCGACCCCGCCGGGACGTCAGCCAACTTGTCGAGTGTTTTTCAGCTGGAGACCAAGTAAATGAAAAAAACCCTACTCGCGACCGCCCTGCTGGCAGGCTTTGCCGGCGCCGCTCACGCACAGAGCTCCGTTACGCTGTACGGCCTGGTCGATGCGGGCTTCAACTACGCCAAGCGCGATGGCCAGTCCGTCAAAGGTATCGATAGCGGCCTGATGAGCCAATCCCGCTTCGGTATGCGCGGTTCGGAAGACTTGGGCAATGGCCTGAAGGCCATCTTCACCCTGGAAAACGGCTTCACGGTGGATAACGGCCAACAAACCCACGGCCGCCTGTTCGGCCGCTACGCCTTCGTCGGTCTCGAAAGCGCTCAAGCCGGCCGCCTGACTCTGGGCCGCACCACCAACCTGGCCTTCATGTGGGCTGCTGGCATCGCCAACCCGTTCGGCCTGAGCTTCAGCACCGCCAGCATCGGCAGCACCTTTGCCTATAACGACGCCGTGATGGGCGGCGGCCGGGTCAACAACTCGGTCTACTACTACAGCCCCTCGTTCTACGGCATCCAGGCCGGTGTCGGTTACAGCTTCAACGCCTTCGCCAGCCCGAGCGGCGAAAGTGAAGTACCGGAAAGCGGCAAGAACAACCGCATGATCGATGCCGGCCTGAAGTACGACAATGGGCCAATCAAAGGCGTATTGACGTACCAGCAAGTGGAATCGCCGCTGCCTGGCACCAAGACCTTCCGCAATCTGACCGTCGGTGCATCGTACGACTTCGGCGTCGCCGCCATCCACGCAGGTTACGCCAAGGCCAACAACATCACCCCCGCCTTCCTGAACGGCTACAACGGCGTGGTAGCGACGGGCGGCCAGTTCTCCAGCGACAGTGCCTACACCATCGGTGCCAGCGCCCCGATCGGCCCCGGCAAGCTGTACGCCGCCTGGCAAAAGGCCACCAAGTCCAAGGTGAACGGCTGGGCCGTCGGCTACACCTACGATCTGTCCAAGCGCACCAACCTGTATGCGTTCTTCGCCGACAACGACGTGCGCAACTTCGACGAGAACCGCGATATGACCTATCGCCAACTCGCCGTCGGCCTGCAACACCGCTTCTAAGAAAAAGGGCCGCTAGGCGGCCCCCATGCCGGCAGCCCAGGCTGCCAGCCCTCGCGCCCCGGGCCTTGCCCGGGGTTTTTATTTGCCGCGGTTCATGTCGTCCAGCGGCGCGCGTTGCGGAACATGCGCATCCACGGCGAGAACTCGCCGCCGCTGTCGCGCTCGCCCCACGAGGCCGGGCTCCACGACATCTGCACGTTGCGGAATACCCGCTCGGGGTGGGGCATCAGGGCGGTGAATCGGCCGTCCGCCGTGGTGACGCCGGCCAGCCCGCCGGCGCTGCCGTTGGGATTGTAGGGATAAGCCTCGGTCGGCTTGCCGGCATGGTCGACGAAGCGCATGGCAGCCAGCGCCGCGTCGGCCTTGCCCTGCTGCGAGAAGTCGGCATAGCCTTCGCCATGGGAAACGGCGATGGGCATGCGCGAACCGGCCATGCCGTCGAAGAAGATGGACGGCGACTCGGGAATCTCGACCAGCGAAAAGCGGGCTTCGAATTTTTCGGAGCGGTTGCGCGTGAAGCGCGGCCAGTCCTGGGCACCCGGGATCATGGGGGCCAGCGCGGCCAGCATCTGGCAGCCGTTGCAGACGCCCAGCGCGAAGGTGTCGCTGCGGCCGAAGTAGGCGGCGAACATGTCGGCCAGCACCGCGTTGTACTGGATGGTCTTGGCCCAGCCCTCGCCGGCGCCCAGCACGTCGCCGTAGCTGAAGCCGCCCACGGCGACCAGCCCCTTGAAGCTGGACAGGTCGATGCGTCCGCTGAGCAGGTCGGTCATGTGCACGTCCCAGGACTCGAAGCCGGCACGGTCGAAGGCATAGGCCATCTCCACCTGGCTGTTGCAGCCCTGCTCGCGCAGGATGGCCATGCGCGGACGCACGCCGGTGGCGATCATGGGAGCGGCGATATCTTCCTGCGGATCGAAATCGACCTTGGGCGACAGGCCGGAATCGGCCACGTCGTCCCACAGGTCGAATTCGGCCTGTGCGCAATCCGGGTTGTCGCGCAGCGCCATGATGCGGCGGCTGACCTCGCTCCAGGCCTTGCCCAGTTCGGCGCGCGGCTTGCCCCAGATCTTGCGGGCGTCGCGGTAGAACTCGATCTCGTCGCGGGCGTTGGGCTCGCCGATCACGTGCGAGTGGGCCGACAGGCCGGCGCCTCGCAGCACTTCCATCACGGCGTCGCGGCTGGCGGCGGGCACCTGGATGACGGCGCCGGCCTCTTCCGAGAACAGCGCCTTGATCGTCAGTTCGTCGCGCTGCACCGCGACCTGTTCCGGCCGGATCTTGAAATCGCCCCAGTCCGATGCATACGGATCCAGGGTCAGCATGTCGAGGTTGATCGACAGTCCGGTGTGGCCGGCGAAGGCCATCTCGCACAGCGTGGCGAACAGGCCGCCGTCGGAGCGGTCGTGGTAGGCCAGGATCACGCCACTGTCGGCCAGGGTGCGGATCGCGGCGAAGAAGGCACGCAGGTCGTCGGGGGCGTCGATGTCGGGGGCCTGCTGGCCGACCTGGCCGATGACCTGGGCCAGCACGGAACCGCCCAGGCGGTGCTTGCCGCGTCCCAGGTCGACCAGGATCAAGGTCGTGTCACCCTGGTCGGTGCGCAGTTGCGGGGTCAGCGTCTTGCGCACGTCGTCCACCGGCGCGAAGGCCGTGACGATGAGAGAGACCGGCGCCACCACGCGGCGCTGTTCGCCGTTTTCGTCCCACGCCGTGCGCATGGACAGCGAATCCTTGCCCACGGGGATGGACAGGCCGACACGCTGGCACAGTTCGCTGACCGCGCTGACGGTGTCGTACAGCGCCGCGTCCTGGCCGGGCTCGCCGCAGGCGGCCATCCAGTTGGCGGACATCTTGACGTCTTCGATGCGGACCACGGGCGCCGCCACCAGGTTGGTGATGGCTTCGGCCACGGCCATGCGGCCCGAGGCCGGGGCGTCGATCACGGCCAGCGGCGTGCGTTCGCCCATGGCCATGGCCTCGCCGCGCGTGCCGCTGTAGTCGGCCAGCGTGACCGCGCAGTCGGCCACCGGGACCTGCCACGGCCCCACCATCTGGTCGCGCGACGACAGCCCTCCCACCGTGCGGTCGCCGATGGTGATCAGGAAGGTCTTGTTGGCGACCGTGGGATGGCGCAGCACGCGCAGGGCCACGTCGTCCAGGTCCAGGCCGACCACGTCCATCGGCTCGCCCGCGCCCGGCAGGCGCGCGACGTCGCGCTCCATGCGGGGCGGCTTGCCCAGGATGACGTCGACCGGCACGTCCACCGGGCGCGAAGTCCGGGCCCAGTCGGCCGCGGCCACGTCGCCCGCCGAGAAACCCTCGCCGTCGACCACGCGCAACTGGCGCTGCTCGGTGGCCACGCCCACGACGGCGTAGGGGCAGCGCTCGCGGCGCGCCAGCGCATCGAAGCGCTCGAGGTCCTGCGGCAGGATGGCCAGCACATAGCGCTCCTGCGATTCGTTGCACCAGATCTCGGCCGGCGACAGGCCCGATTCCTCGAGCTGGACGTTGCGCAGGTCGAATATGGCGCCGCGCCCGGCGCCGTCAACCAGTTCGGGGAAGGCATTCGAGAGGCCGCCCGCGCCCACGTCGTGGATGGACTGGATGGGGTTGTCGGCCCCGAGCTGCCAGCAGCGGTCGATGACTTCCTGCGCGCGGCGCTCGATCTCGGGATTGCCGCGCTGGACGGAGTCGAAATCGAGGTCGGCGGTGTTGCTGCCCACGCCCATGCTGGAGGCGGCGCCGCCGCCCATGCCTATGCGCATGCCGGGCCCGCCCAGCTGGATCAGCAGCGAGCCGGGCGGCAGATCGTTCTTGTGTGTCAGGCCGTCGTCGATGCTGCCCAGGCCGCCGGCGATCATGATGGGCTTGTGGTAGCCCCAGCGCACGCCGCCCGCGGTCTGCTCGAAGGTCCGGAAATAGCCCAGCAGGTTGGGCCGGCCGAATTCGTTGTTGAACGCAGCCCCGCCCAGGGGGCCTTCGATCATGATGGACAGGGGCGAGGCGATGCGGTCGGGCGCGCCGTGGCCATCGTGTTCCCAGGGCTCGATGGCATCGTCGAAACGCAGGTGCGATACCGTGAAACCGGTCAGGCCCGCCTTGGGCTTGGAGCCGCGGCCGGTCGCGCCTTCGTCGCGGATCTCGCCGCCCGCGCCGGTCGAGGCGCCGGGGAAAGGCGAGATGGCCGTGGGATGGTTGTGCGTCTCGACCTTCATCAGGGTGTGCACGATCGCGTCGCGGCGTCCGTACACCTGGCCTTCGGTGCCAGGCTGCACATGAAAGCGCTCCGCCCGGCCCCCGGCCATGACGGCGGCGTTGTCGGAATACGCCACTACGGTGCCTTCCGGCTGCGCCTTGTGCGTGGCGCGGATCATGCCGAACAGCGTCTCGGACTGCGGCTGGCCGTCGATGACCCATTGGGCATTGAAGATCTTGTGGCGGCAATGCTCGCTGTTGGCCTGGGCGAACATCATCAGTTCCACGTCGGTCGGATTCCGTCCCAGGCCGTTGAAGGCCTCGACCAGGTAATCGATCTCGTCGTCGGACAGCGCCAGCCCCATGCTGCGGTTGGCCGCCACCAGGGCGGGAGCGCCTTCTGCCAGCAGGGGCACGGTCTGCATGGGCTTGCCGGCCAGGGTAGCGAACAGCGGCGCGCCGTCGAAGGCGCCGTCGACCACCGTCTCGGTCATGCGGTCGTGCAAGGCGCCGGCCAGCGCGGCCAGGTCGTCCGCCGAGAACGATTTGGCGCCCCCCAGCAGGCCCCGTTTAGGGACCACCGTGTAGGCGACTGCGCGCTCTATCCTGCGGACCTGCGCCAGCCCGCAATTGTGCGCGATGTCGGTGGCCTTGCTGGCCCAGGGCGAGACAGTGCCCAGGCGCGGCACGACCAGCAGTTCCAGCCCCTGCTGGGGCTCGGGGGCCGGATCGCCGTAGCGCAGCAGGCCCTCCAGGCGCTGGCGGTCGTCCGCGGCCAGGTCGCCCTCCACGGCGACGAAATGCACGAACCGGGCCGAGACATCGGCCACCGAGGCATTCAGGGCCTGGAGTCGGCGCAACAGCCGGTCGCGGCGGAACGAGGAAAGGGCAAGGGGGCCGGAGAGGCGCAGGATGGAGGCCACGATAAGCGAGCTGGAAGCGGAGGAAATGAGGGGGAAAACGCGAGGGAAGCGCGTGACTAGCCGTGATTTTACTTCGTACCGGGGGATCGGGAAAAACCACGAGCGAATACCCGCCCTCCCCGCTTAAAATCCGGTGCCCGTTCCCCGGAATGCCCTCGCGCTCCGGCGGGAAAACGGGCTCGACCAGAAGAAGCGACCAGACCCCATGCGTGTGATTGTGATCGGTGCCGGCATCATCGGTGTGTGCACCGCCTATTGGCTCAACCGGCACGGCATGCAGGTAACCGTGGTGGACCGCCGCAGCGGCGTCGCCCAGGAATCGAGCTTCGGCAACGCGGGCATCCTGGCCGCCGACTACGCGGCCCCATGGGCCGCCCCGGGCATGCCCGGCCGCGTGCTGGCCCATCTGTTCAAGAGCGAGGCGCCGGTGGCGCTGCGCGCCTCGCTGGACCCCGCCCTGTGGAAGTGGCTGGTGAAGTGGCTGGGCCAGTGCCGGGCGGAGCGCTATGCCGCCAACAAGCGCGTCATGCAGCGCGTGGCCCGCTACAGCCGCGTCCAGCTGGCCGCGCTGCGCGAGGAATACGGCTTCGAATACGAGCGCCGGATCGGCTACCTGCAACTGCTGCGCACGCCGCGCGACGTGGAAGCGGCGCAGGCCACCCTCCAGGTCCTCCGGGAAAGCGGCATCGCCCACCAGTTGCTGGGCGCCGAAGAAGCCGTCGCGATGGACGTCCACCTGCAGGACGCGGTCCACGTCGGCACGCCGCTGGCGGGCGCCATCCACTATCCCGACGACGAATCGGGCAACTGCCCGCTGTTCGCCCGCCTGCTGGCGGCCGAATGCGAACGGGGCGGCGTCGAGTTCCTGTTCAACACCGTCGCCCAGCCCGTGCAGGACGCCGGCGGCATCGTCGCCGGCGTGCGCCTGCAGGACGGCCGCACGCTGCCCGCGCAGGCGGTCGTTGTGGCCTCGGGCAGCGACGCCGGGGACTGGCTGGCCCGGCTGGGCGTGCGCGTGCCGATCTACCCGGTGCGAGGCTATGCCGCCAACCTTCCCCTGCGCAACGACGTCATCGGCCCGCGGCGCGCCTTCGTGGACGAGACCTATCGCGTGACGGTGACGCCGCTCGGCCAGCGCCTGCGCATCGCCGGCACGGCCGAGCTGGGCGCGCGCGGTCCGGCCCTGCGCGACAAGGCCTTGCGCACCCTGGTCAGGACGGCCCAGGACTGGATGCCCGGCATGCTGGATTTCTCGCGCGCGACCTGGTGGGCCGGCACCCGGCCGATGACGCCGGACGGCCCGCCCATACTCGGCCCGACCCGGCTGCCCGGCCTGTACCTGAACGTCGGCCACGGCTCGCAGGGATGGAGCATGGCGGCGGGCACGGGGCGCATCGTCGCCGACCTGGTCGCCGGCCGGACGCCGGAGATAGACCTGGACGGGTTGGACATCGGCCGCTACGCGCGCAAGAATTAGCGCATGGACCCACACCCGCACCGGCTGCTGCGCACCCCCGCCATCAGGCTGATCGAACGCGAGGCGCAGGCCGCGCTGCCGCCCCACACCCTGATGCGGCGGGCCGCCGGCGCGGCTGCCGCGCTCATCGCCGAGCGCTGGCCCGGCCATTCGGTCGACCTGCTGTGCGGTCCCGGCAACAACGGCGGCGACGGCCTCATGCTGGCCGCGCTGCTGCACCAGGCCGGCCGCCGGGTCCGCGTTTGGGCGCTGCCGGCCGGCAGGCGGCCGGCCGATGCCGAACAAGCCTGGCAGGAATTGCCCGCCGGCCTGTTGCAGGCCGGCGAACCCGATGCCCGCGATCTGCCCGATCCATCGCGCACGCTGATCGTCGACGCCCTGTTCGGCATCGGCCTCTCACGCCCCCTGCCCGAGTCCGCGCAGCGGTGGACGGCCTGGGCGGCGCGGCAGGGATCGCCGATCCTGGCGCTGGATGCGCCCAGCGGGCTCGATACCGACACCGGGGGCGCGCAGCCGGGTGCCATCGTCGCCCACCATACCCTGACCTTCATCGCCGACAAGCCCGGACTCCACACGCGTGCCGGCCGCGACCATGCCGGCACGGTCAGCGTCGCCGACCTGGAACTGGAAAGCGGCATCGGCCGCCATGCCGGGCTGCCCCATGGCGGCCTGCTCGTGCGGCAAGCCGACTGCCCGGCGCTGTTCCGCCCCCGGCCGCAGGACAGCCACAAAGGCAGCTTCGGCACGCTGGCCATCCTGGCCGGCGCGCCCGGCATGACCGGGGCGGCCTTGCTGGCAGCCCGCGCGGCCCTGTACGGCGGGGCCGGCAAGATCCTGGTCGGGCTGGCCGAGGCGGCACCGCTCGCGCTGCCCTGCGACCCATGGCATCCCGAGCTCATGCTGCGCGACGCCAACGGGCTGCTGGATCATGCGGCGCGACTGGGCGTCGGCGGCTGGGTCGCGGGCTGCGGCCTGGGCACCGATGCCGGCGCCGAGCGCTGGCTCGGCCGCCTGCTGGCCGAGGCGCCCGCCTCGGCCCCCCTGGTGCTGGACGCCGACGCGCTGGTCCTGCTGGGCACGCTGCCCGACCTGGCGCGCGGCCTGGGGGCCCGGGGCGGCCCCGCGATCCTGACCCCTCATCCGCGCGAAGCGGCGCGCATGCTGGGCATCTCGACCGACGAGGTGCAGGCGGACCGCATCGAGGCCGCCCGCGAGCTGGCCGCGCGCTACCGCGCCTGGGTGGTCCTGAAGGGGGCCGGCAGCATCGTGTGCGGGCCGCATGGCGCCTGGAGCGTCAATGCCAGCGGCAATGCCGGGCTGGCCACCGCCGGTACCGGCGACGTGCTGGCCGGCATGCTGGGCGCGCTGCTGGCGCAGGGGCTGGAAGCCGGCGAGGCGGCACGGGCCGGCGTGTGGCTGCACGGCGCCGCCGCCGACAGCCTCGTGGCCCGCGGCATCGGCCCCATCGGCCTGACGGCCAGCGAGATCGCGCCGGCCGCGCGCGACCTGCGCAATCGCGGCGGCCACTGATCCCTCGCCGCGGGCGCCCGGTTCAGGAAACGTCGCCGGCCGAATCGTGCACCAGGCGCCCGCCCGCCACCACCAGCTGGCGCGCGCAGCGCTGCGCCAGCTTGGCATCGTGCGTCACCAGCAGCAGGGTCGTGCCCCGCTCGCGGTGCAGTTCGAACATCAGGTCGATGACGGCCTCGCCGGTGGCCGAATCCAGGCTGCCCGTGGGTTCGTCGGCGAACAGCAGCTCCGGCTCCACCACGAAGGCACGCGCCAGGGACACCCGCTGCTGCTCTCCTCCCGACAAGGTCCGCGGATAGTGGCGCAGGCGCGCGCCCAGCCCCACGCGTTCCAGCATGGCCGTGGCGGCGGCGCGCGCATCGCGGCCCGCCAACTCCAGCGGCAGCATGACGTTCTCCAGGGCGGTCAGGTGGGGCAGCAGCTGGAACGACTGGAACACGAAGCCCACGTGGCGCGCCCGCAGGCTGGCGCGCTGGTCCTCGTCCAGCGCGAACAGGTCGCGGCCGGCCAGGTGCACCGATCCGGAGGTCGGCACGTCCAGCCCGGCCAGCAGGCCGAGCAGCGTGGACTTGCCCGATCCCGAACTCCCCGTGATGGCCACGGTCTCTCCGAAGGCCACCGTAAAATCGACCGCATCGAGAATGGCGAGCTCGCCGCTCGAATCGGCCACCCGCCTGGTCAACGATCGTACGGCGATGGCGGGCTGCGCGGCAGGCGTGGCCGCGGACTGGCTCGCGGCGGATCGGGTCGGTCCCGTCATGATTGGATCGCTGAAAGAAAGGAAAGACATGATAAAGCCTCGCTCGTCGCAGCCGCTCCGGGACACCGCCCGTACTGCGCACGGCGCCGCCCGGCGCCTGTTCGCGGGCACGCTGTGCGCGGCCGCGCTATGCGGCCTGGCGCCAGCCGCCCTGGCACAGACCGCCGCCCCCGCCGCGAGTTCCTCGCCCGCCCTGCTGGTGCTGGGCGACAGTCTGTCGGCGGAGTACGGCCTGCCGCGCGGATCGGGATGGGTGGCGCTGCTCGAGGCCCGCCTGCGCGAGCGCAAGCTCGACTATCGCGTGGTCAACGCCAGCATCAGCGGCGACACCACCAGCGGCGGCGTCAGCAGGCTGCCGGCGCTGCTCGCGCGCCATCGGCCGAGCGTGGTCGTGATCGAGCTGGGCTCGAACGACGCGCTGCGCGGGCTGTCCCTGCAGATGACCGAGCAGAACCTGAACAAGATGGTGCAGGCGTCGCGCCAGGCTGGCGCGCGCGTATTGCTGGTGGGCATGCAGATCCCGCCCAACTATGGCCGCGACTACACGCAGCGCTTCCAGCAATTGTTCGCCAAGGTCGCCAAGGAGCAGCAGGCGGCGCTGCTGCCCTTCCTGCTGGACGGCGTCGCCCAGCACATCGAACTGTTCCAGCCCGATCGCCTGCACCCCACGGCACAGGCGCAGCCGCGCCTGCTGGACAATGTCTGGTCGCGCCTGGAACCGCTGCTGGGCACCGGCAAGTCCTGACACGGCCGGCCCGCGGGCCGGCCGGGGCGATCAGCGCTCGGCGGCCGGCGCGGCGGTGGTCAGGGCCGTGCCTTCGGGCGAGATCGTGACCTTGTACTTCTCGCGCAGCGTCTGCAGCACGGCCAACTGCTCGGCCTGGGCCCAGCGGCGTTCCATCATCGACTTCTCGCCGGCGATCGCGGCGGCGTCGGGCTTGGGCGCGGCCTCGACCTTGGAGATCCGGGCAATGACATAGTCGTCGCCGGCGATCGTGCCCACAAACGCCGGCAGCTTGCCGGCCGGCGCCTTCATGACCGCGTTCAGCAGCGCGGGGGCGACGCCCTGGGGCGCATTGCGCGCCACCGTGACGACGGCGCCGAAGCCCTGGCTGGAATCCTTGGCCTGCAGGGCCTTCAGGCGTTCCTCGCCCGCCGCGCGGGCCAGATCGAGCGCCTTGTCCTGGGTCAGCTGGGCGCGGATGCCGCTGGACACGTCGGCCAGGGGCTGCACCGAAGCCGGCACGTGCTTGACCACGCGCACCGCGGCCAGGCGATTCGGGCCAAGCTCGATCACCCCCGAGTTGCGCTTCTCGCGCAGCACCTCGTCCGAGAACAGGGCCTGCGCCACCTTGGGATTGCCCAGGACGTCGTTGCCCTGCAGACCGCTGCGCGTGACGCCCTGGGCCTCCTGGATCTTCAGGCCGAATTTCTGCGCCGCGGGTTCGAGCGTATCGCTCTGCTCGTACACCAGGTTCGTGAACTGCTCGGCGGCCTCGGCGAAACGGCGGGCAGCCTGCTGCTGCTTGATTTCCTCGACGATCTGGGCACGGACCTCGGCCAACGGCTTGACCACGGCCGGACGGATGCCGGTGAGCTTGATGACATGGAAGCCGTAGTCGGTCGCCACGACGCCCGACACTTCGCCGTCCTTCAGCGCGAAGGCGGCATCCTCGAAAGGCTTGACCATCATGCCGCGGCCGAACCAGTCCAGGTCCCCGCCCTTGGCCGCGGAACCGGGATCCTGCGAGTTCTCGCGCGCCAGCCTGGCGAAATCGGCCTTGGGCGCCTTGGCCTGGTCGGCCAGGGACTGCGCCTTCTTGCGCGCTTCCTCGCGCGCGGACTCGCTGGCGCCGCTGTCGACCGTGATCAGGATGTGGCTGGCCCGGCGCTGTTCTTCCTGGCCATAGCGGCCCTTGTTCTGCTCGTAGTAGCTCTTGATATCGTCCTCGGATACCGCGATCCCGGACGTCGACGCCCCCTGGTCCAGCACCACGTACTGCGCGTCGACCCGTTCCGGGACCTCGAAGCGGGCGCGGTTGGCCTCGTAGTAGGCCTTGACCTCGTCGTCGCTGACGCTGACCTTGGCGCGGTAGTCGGCGGCGGCCACGCGCAGGGTCTGGATGCTGCGACGCTCGGTGGCGGCGGCCACCAGGCGGTCCATGACCGCGTCCGGCATCATGGTCGACTGCGCCACCGGCCCCAGCACCTGCTGCAAGGCCAGGTCGCGCCGCAACTGGGCCTCGAACATGACCGGGGTCATGCCTTGCGCGGCCAGTGCGTCGCGGTAGCGGGCGTTGCTGAACTTGCCGTCTTCCTGCACGGCCGGAATCGCCTGGATGGTGGCGCGGAGCTGGTCGTCGGACGCCGAGAAATGGTTCTTGGTGGCTTCGGCCGAGATCAGGCGGGTGTTGATGATCTCGTCCAGCACCGCCTGGCGCATGGCCGGCGTATCGAAGGCCTGCGAATCGAACTGCGCGCCCATCATGCCGCGCAGCTGGTCGAGCCGGTTGCGCGACGCCGCGTCGAACTCCTGCTGCGTAACGGCTTCGCCCGCCACCTTGGCCAGCGACTTGTCGCCTTCCATGAAGCTGGAGTAGCCCTGTATGCCGACGAAGACGAACGACGGCAGGATCAGCAGCAGCAGGACGAACTGCATCCAGCGGCGGTGGTTACGGATGAGGTCAAACATGCGCGAATACTCCGGTCGGATGCCAGCGGCACGACGGCCATACAAGCAAAATGCCCACGGGCTCAAGGCCAATGGGCACCCATTAGTGTCGAGCCGATTCTAGCATGGCGCCTGGGGCTGGACGCCTTGCGCGACCGGCGCGGACTACGCCGGGCCGACCGCGGAAAACAGTGCTGCGTCGCGCGCCAGGTCGCCGCTGGCCTGAACCCGGCGGTCGCGGCGGGCGGCGAAGTCCAGCATGCGGTCGATCGGCCGGCGCGCCTGCCGCCCCAGCGCCGGATCCAGCAGGATTTCGCCCGTGCCCCGCTCCAGGCATCCGGCCAGGTTCTCCAGTCCGTTCATGGCCATCCACGGACAATGCGCGCAGCTCTTGCAGGTCGCGCTTCCCCCCGCCGTCGGCGCCGCGATGAAAATCTTGCCGGGAGCGGCAAGCCGCATCTTGTGCAGCAGGCCCTGGTCGGTGGCCACGATGAAATGCGTGGCGTCGAGTTCGCGCGCGGCCTTGATCATCTGCGCGGTCGAGCCCACCACGTCGGCCTGGTCCACGACGGCGGGCGGCGATTCCGGATGCACCAGCACCTTGGCCTGCGGATGTTCCGCCCGCAGCAGTTCGAGCTCGATGCCCTTGAACTCGTCGTGCACCAGGCACGAGCCCTGCCACATCAGCATATCGGCGCCGGTCTGCGACTGGACGTAGGCGCCCAGGTGGCGGTCGGGCGCCCACAGGATCTTTTCCCCGCGGGCGTGCAGGTCCGCGACGATGTCCAGCGCGATGGCCGAGGTCACGGCCCAGTCCGCCCGGGCCTTCACGGCCGCGCTGGTATTGGCGTAGACCACCACGGTGCGGTCGGGATGGGCATCGCAGAAGGCCGAGAACTCGTCCAGGGGACAGCCCAGGTCCAACGAGCAGGTGGCGTCCAGGTCCGGCATCAGCACGCGCTTCTCGGGGCTGAGGATCTTGGCCGTTTCCCCCATGAACCGCACCCCCGCCACCACCAGCGTGCTGGCCGCGTGGTCGCGGCCGAAGCGCGCCATCTCCAGGGAATCCGCGACGCAGCCGCCCGTCTCGTCGGCCAGTTCCTGCAATTCGGCATCCACGTAGTAATGCGCGACCAGCACCGCGTTCTCGCGCTGGAGCAGTGCCCGGATGCGCGCCTTCAGTTCGTCCCGCCGCTGCCCCGGCAAGTCCTCGGGCACCTTGGCCCAGGCCTGCCCTACCGAGCACGAGCCGCCGGCGGCCGTGGGCGAATCGAAATCGAAAGTGCGAAGCAGCGTCTGGCTCATCCTGTCATCCGTCCATTTATGCTCATACTGAGCATTTTTTGGGCAAAAAAATATCGACCGGACTTATGCTAAATATGAGCATAACGAATGTCAATAGCGAAAACCCGAAAACGCATGGCGACATGCCGTAAAGCAAGCACCAAAAGAAAAAGGGCCTGGATGACTCCAAGCCCTTGATCCCGACACGTATGCGCTTCGACAGAGTGGTGGGTGCTACAGGGGTCGAACCTGTGACCTACGCCTTGTAAGGGCGCCGCTCTACCAACTGAGCTAAGCACCCTCTGCGATACGACTCGTGACTCGGCGCGTATTGTAGCGGATTGCCCGGGCACCTGCATCAGCCGCCCCGCGGCAGCCGGCTGGGCGGATAACCGTAGAACTTTTTGAATGCCTGCGCATACGCGCCCTCGGTGGCATAGCCCACCGCCAGCGCGATATCCAGTTGCCGCCAACCCTGCGCATGCAGTTCGGCCGCCCGGGTCATCCGTGCATAGTTGCGCCATTGCTGGAAGGACATGCCGGTATGGGCCACGAACGCGCGCTGGATGGTCTTCTCGCTGGCTCCCGCCACGCGCGCCCACGCCCCCAGCGAACGATTGTCGGCCGGATCCTGTTCCAGCGCGCGGCAGATGGGCGCGATGCGCGCATCGCCCGGGATCTGTATGCCCGGCTCGGTCCAGGGCGCCGACGCCAGTTCGTCGGCCAGCACGCGCGCCTTGCGCAGGCGCTGTTCGCCCCCGCCGCCATCCGGACTCCAGCTTGCCGCGTCCAGGATCAGTTCCCGCAGCAGCGGCCGCACGCAGACGACCACGCAGCGTCCCGCGTCGTAGAAATCCGGCTCGACGTAGACACTGTGATATCGAAAACTGCGGTCCATCAGCACGGCGTGCGGCACGCCGCGCGGTATCCACGCCGCCCTGTCGGGCGCGAGCCGTATCACCCGCTGCCGGGTCTCCAGCAGCGTCGAGCCCTGCTCGGGATAAAGCAGTTGCCCCACTTCATGGCTGTGCATGGCGGCGTGCGCCGCGCGCCCTTCCCTGACCACGATGCGCAACGGAAACCGTTGCGGGGCGACGATGCCGGACATGTCCGATCCTCAATGAAATCTGGCCGAGATGCGACGGCGCGAGAAACAGCGCCGGTCGATGATGCAGGCGTCGTCAACCGGAGCCCCTCATGTACATCGACCTCACGCTTTCCATCGACATCCAGGACCCCATTATCGCCAAAGCCAGCACCGATCCCGACAGCTACATGTCGCGCGGCCACATCGGCACCCATCTCGACGTCTACGGCGGCCAGGCCTTCCCGCCCGCCCACTACTGCATGCGGCGAGGCCTCTTGATCGACGCGCGGGACGCCGGCGACGAAATCGGCCTCACGGTCCTGGCCGGCCGCGAGTTCCAGGCCGGCGACTTCCTCATCTTCCATACCGGTCATCTCGCCCGCCACGTCTACGGCTCCCGCCCGTACTACCAGAACCAGCCGAAATTCTCGTGGGACCTGGTCCGGCACCTGGCCGAGCGCGATACCGGCTTCATCGGCCTGGACTTTCCCGGTATGCGGCCCGGCCCCGAGCACAACACCGCGGACCGCATCGTGGGCAGCCGCGGCGGCTACGTCATCGAGAATCTGGCCAATGTGGACAGATTGCATGCCCAGGCCGGCGACCGGACGTTCCTGGTCTGCACGGGATGGACCGGCTTCCAGGGCTCGACGGGACTGTCGTGCCGTGTCGTTGCCCACCTGGACTGAGACCGCAGGAGAAGCCCGCCATGACCTCGCATCCTGTTGCTCCCCCCCACCCCGACGGCAGCGCCTATCGCGCCGCCATGGCCCGCCTGGGCGCCTCGGTGCACATCGTCACCAGCGCGGGCCCCGCGGGCCGCGTGGGCCTGACGGCCTCGGCCGTCTGCAGCGTGACCGACGACCCGCCCATGCTGCTGGTGTGCCTGAACCGGCGCTCGTCGGCCCACGACGCGACGCTGGCCAACGGCGTACTGTGCGTCAACACGTTGGCCGCCGGCCACGAACCCCTGTCGCGCCGGTTCAGCGGCGGCGGGGACATGGACGGCCGGTTCGCGCAAGGCGCGTGGAGCCGCCTGGAAACGGGCTCGCCGGTCCTGGAGGACGCGATGGCCGCGTTCGACTGCCGCATCGTCGACACGACGCGGCAGGGCACGCACACCGTCATGTTCTGCGAGGTCCAGGGCTTACGCACGGGAGAGGCGCCGGCCGGCCTGTTCTATTTTTCGCGGACGTATCACGCGTTGGGACCGGCAACCTAGGGACGAAAAAAAACCCTGGCGCCAAACCAGGGTTTCTCGTCACGAAGTGCGTGCGCCTTAGTTGACGGCGTCTTTCAGCGCCTTGCCCGGACGGAACTTCGGCACCTTGGCCTTCTTGATCTTGATGGCTTCGCCGGTGCGCGGGTTACGGCCGGTGCGGGCCGCGCGAGCGCTCACCGCGAAAGTGCCGAAACCGACCAGCGTCACCGTGCCGCCCTTCTTGAGCGTCGTTTTCACCGCTCCCACCAGCGCATCCAGCGAACGGCCGGCAGCCGCCTTGGAAATGTCGGCTTGCTTGGCGATGTGGTCGATAAGCTCGGTCTTGTTCATTAGGCCCCTCACAAGGTCTATCTGTGGAAAAAATTTTTGGTCCCGATGCGAGTCCGCAAGGGGCACCCCCGAAGAGCGACGTACCCCGCCGGGACTGCTCTTACGGGTACGAAACGCAGACGGCTATTTAATCCTCGGGCAGAAAGTCGTGTCAAGGGAAACCCGCTGGAAAACCGCGTAAAACCTCATGTTTCCGCATGTGACGAAAAAAAGAGGGCACTTGCGTGCCCTCTTCCATGCCCCGGACCTCGGGATCAGTGCTTCATGACGGGATCCGTGGCCGCTCCGCCTTCGGCGGCCACATGGGCCTCGACCTTGCCCTCGGCCTTCGCGGCCTCTTCCTCGGGCAATGGCTCGGGCAGCCGCTCCAGCGCGAGTTCGAGCACCCGGTCGATCCAGCGGACCGGCACGATCTCGAGGTGGTTCTTGACCGTATCCGGAATCTCCGCCAGGTCCTTGGCGTTCTCCTCCGGAATCAGCACGGTCTTGATACCGCCGCGGTGCGCCGCCAGCAGCTTCTCTTTCAGGCCGCCGATGGGCAGGACTTCGCCGCGCAACGTGATCTCGCCGGTCATCGCCACGTCGGCGCGCACCGGAATGCCCGTCAACGAGGAAACGATGGCCGTGGTGATCGCCGCGCCCGCGGACGGACCGTCCTTGGGCGTGGCGCCCTCGGGCACGTGCACGTGCATGTCCTTCTTCTCGAACACGGCGTGATCGATGCCCAGACGGCGGGCGCGCGAACGCACCACCGAGCGCGCGGCCTCGACCGACTCCTTCATGACGTCGCCCAGCGAACCGGTGCGCTGGATGGCGCCCTTGCCCGGCATGACCGCCACTTCGATCGTCAGCAGGTCGCCGCCCACCTCGGTCCATGCCAGACCGGTCACCTGGCCGATCTGGTTCTCCTTCTCGGCCACGCCGAAGGTGTAACGGCGCACGCCCAGATAGTCGTTCAGGTTGTCCGCCGTGACGACCACTTGCCGCTTGTCGCCCTTGAGCAGCAGGCCCTTGACCACCTTGCGGCAGATCTTGCTGACCTCTCGCTCCAGCGCGCGCACGCCCGCTTCCCGGGTGTAGTAGCGCACGATGTCGCGCAGGGCCGATTCCTCGACCTTGAGCTCTTCGGCCTTCAGCCCGTTGTTCTTCATCTGCTTGGGCAGCAGATGCTGCATGGCGATGTGCACCTTCTCGTCTTCGGTGTAACCCGACAGGCGGATGACCTCCATCCGGTCCAGCAACGCCGGCGGAATGTTCAGCGTGTTGCTGGTCGCCACGAACATCACGTCGGACAGGTCGAAATCGACCTCGACATAGTGGTCCTGGAAGGTGTGGTTCTGTTCCGGATCCAGCACCTCGAGCAGCGCCGACGCCGGATCGCCACGGAAATCCATGCCCATCTTGTCGACTTCGTCGAGCAGGAAAAGCGGATTGCGCGCGCCGACCTTGGAGAGGTTCTGCAGGATCTTGCCCGGCATCGAACCGATATAGGTACGGCGGTGGCCGCGGATCTCGGACTCGTCGCGCACGCCGCCCAGCGCCATCCGCACGAACTTGCGGTTGGTCGCCTTGGCGATCGACTGGCCGAGCGAGGTCTTGCCGACCCCCGGAGGGCCGACCAGGCACAGGATCGGCGCCTTGACCTTGTCCACGCGCTGTTGCACCGCAAGGTATTCAAGAATGCGTTCCTTGACCTTCTCGAGCCCGTAGTGGTCGTCGTTGAGCACCTCTTCCGCGTGCGGCAGGGAATTGTTGACCTTGCTCTTCTTCTTCCACGGCAGGCCGACCAGCGTGTCGATGTAGTTGCGCACCACGGTAGCCTCGGCCGACATGGGCGACATCAGCTTGAGCTTCTTGAGCTCGGCATCGGCCTTCTTCTTGGCCTCCTTGGGCATGTGGGCGGCGATGATCTTCTTCTCGAGTTCCTCGAAGTCGGCACCGTCCTCGCCTTCGCCCAGTTCCTTCTGGATGGCCTTGACCTGCTCGTTCAGGTAGTACTCGCGCTGGCTTTTCTCCATCTGCTTCTTGACGCGACCGCGAATGCGCTTCTCGACCTGGAGAATGTCGATCTCGGTCTCGAGCTGGGCCAGCAGCGCTTCCAGGCGCTCGGAGGTGGAGAACACCTCGAGCATCTTCTGCTTCTGTTCCAGCTTGAGCGGCAGGTGCGCCGCGATGGTGTCGGCCAGCCGGCCGGGCTCGTCGATGCCCGACAGCGAAGTCAGGATCTCCGGCGGGATCTTCTTGTTCAGTTTGACGTACTGGTCGAACTGCGACACGATCGCGCGCCGCAGGGCCTCGGTTTCCGAGCCCTGGCCCCGGTCGGGATCGATGGGCACCAGTTCGCAGGCGAAATGCGCGCCCAGGTCGTCGATGCGCGTGATACGGGCGCGCTGGGCTCCCTCGACCAGCACCTTGACGGTGCCGTCGGGCAGCTTGAGCATCTGCAGGATGCTGGCCAGGCAGCCGATCTCGTAGATGTCGTCGGCCGAGGGCTCATCCTTGGCGGCCGACTTCTGGGCCACCAGCATGATGCTCTTGCCGGCTTCCATCGCGGCTTCCAGCGCCTTGATGGACTTGGGCCGGCCCACGAACAGCGGGATGACCATGTGCGGAAATACGACCACGTCGCGCAGCGGAAGCAGCGGCAACTCGATCGGTTCGGGAGGGAGTATCTGGCTCGCAGACATGATTCGTCCTCGAATTTGAATGCAATCAGGATGAGGGCGTAAGCGTGGATTTCAAGCGTCGGCGGGCAACGTGGTCTGCTGGAACTGCCGGGCGCATGCCCTTTTCCCGCACAGCACGCCCGGGAAAAGCGTATGAACCCGAAGAGAGGCGCAGAGTCATCATTCGCCCACAGGCCATTGATTTACACGCCATGGCCCAATGTAGCATAGGTGGGGTCCCCCCCTACGCCCTTCGGGCGCCCCCCAGGGGGCGATGCGGGTGGACCGGCAAAGCCGGATCCACCGCATCCTGGGGTAACAACGGGCTGGCGGAGACTGGCGATACTGCCAAACGCCTGGCTGGATTGGAAAAGAACAACGGCCTTGCGCGCAAACAAGGCCGTTTTCTTTTCCTGATCGTTCCCCAGACCCAGGGCACAGCGGATCCGGCTTTGCCGGTCCGCCAGTGCCGCCCCCTGGGGGGCGCGCGTCAGCGCGTAGGGGGGGGCCCTACTTATTGGCGACCTTGGGCTTGTCGCCGTAGATCAGGAGGGGGATGCCTTCGCCGGTGATGGCGTTTTCGTCCAGGACGACCTTGACGACGTTGCCCTGGGTGGGCAGTTCGTACATGGTGTCGAGCAGCGCGGCTTCGATGATGGAGCGCAGGCCGCGGGCGCCGGTCTTGCGCTTGAGCGCCTTCTGGGCGATGGCCAGGAGAGCCTGGGGCCGCACGTCCAGTTCGGCGCCTTCCATGGCCAGCAGCTTCTGGAACTGCTTGACCAGGGCGTTCTTGGGCTCGACCAGGATCTGGATCAGGGCCTCCTCGTTCAGCTCGTCCAGCGTCGCCACCACGGGCAGGCGGCCGACCAGTTCGGGGATGAGGCCGAACTTGATCAGGTCCTCGGGCTCGACTTCGCCGAACAGCGCGCTGACCGAGCGCTCCGACTCCGCCTTGACCGAGGCACCGAAGCCGATGCCGGACTTTTCGGTGCGGCCGCGGATGACTTTCTCCAGCCCGTCGAACGCGCCGCCGCAGATGAACAGGATGTTGGTCGTGTCGATCTGCACGAAATCCTGGTTCGGGTGCTTGCGGCCGCCCTGCGGGGGAACGGAGGCGACGGTACCCTCGATCAGCTTGAGCAGGGCCTGTTGCACGCCTTCGCCCGACACGTCGCGGGTGATGGACGGATTGTCGGCCTTGCGCGAGATCTTGTCGATCTCGTCGATGTAGACGATGCCGCGCTGGGCCTTTTCCACATCGTAGTTGCAGTTCTGCAGCAGCTTCTGGATGATGTTCTCGACGTCCTCGCCCACGTAGCCGGCCTCGGTCAACGTGGTGGCGTCGGCGATCACGAACGGCACGTTCAGCAGGCGGGCCAGCGTCTGGGCCAGCAGCGTCTTGCCCGAACCGGTGGGGCCGATCAGCAGGATGTTGCTCTTGGACAACTCGACGTCGTCCGTCTTGCCGCCGGCATGACGGATGCGCTTGTAGTGGTTGTACACCGCCACCGACAGGATCCGCTTGGCCCGGGTCTGGCCGATCACGTATTGGTCGAGGATCTCCTTGATCTCGGCCGGCGTGGGCAGTTCGGACTTGGCGCCGGTCTTGACGTCGGCGGCCACTTCGTCACGGATGATGTCGTTGCACAGGTCGATGCACTCATCGCAAATGAACACCGACGGTCCGGCGATCAGCTTGCGAACCTCATGCTGGCTCTTGCCGCAAAACGAGCAATAGAGCAGCTTCTCGTTCGACCCTTTCTTTTCCGACATGCTCAACCCTGTTCGGTACGACTGCTGAAGACTTTGTCGATCAAGCCATACGATAGCGCATCGGCCGCCGACATGAAATTGTCGCGCTCGGTGTCCACCGCGATGCGTTCGATCGGCTGGCCGGTGTTCTCGGCCAGGATCCGGTTCAGGCGCTCGCGCAGGTACAGGATCTCGCGCGCGTGGATTTCGATATCCGTCGCCTGGCCCTGGGCGCCGCCCGAGGGCTGGTGGATCATGATGCGGGAATTGGGCAGCGAGATCCGCTTGCCCTTGGCGCCGGCGGCCAGCAGGAAAGCGCCCATGCTGGCGGCCAGGCCGGTGCAGAGCGTGGCCACGTCGGGCTTGACGAACTGCATGGTGTCATAGATGGCCATGCCCGCGTACACCGACCCGCCGGGCGAGTTGATGTACAGCGAGATGTCCTTCTCGGGATTTTCCGACTCCAGGAACAGGAGCTGGGCCACGATCAGGTTGGCGGTGGCATCGGCCACCGGGCCCACCAGGAAGATGATCCGCTCTTTCAGCAGACGCGAGTAGATGTCGTACGCACGCTCGCCCCGGCCGGACTGTTCGATCACCATCGGCACGTAGCCGAGGGCCTTGGGGCCGAGAGACTCGGCCCCGTACATGGATGCGTAGAAATCTACGAAGCGTTGCATCAGGCAGTTCCCATCAATTCATCGAAGGAGACTTGCTCGTCCTTGACCTTGGCCTTGGACAGCACGTGCTGGACGACGTTGTCCTCGAGCACGATGGCCTCGATTTCGGCCAGGCGAGCCTTGTCCGTCAGATAGTAGCGCACGACTTCCTCGGGCTTCTCGTAGCTCTGGGCGAAGTCCTCGATGCGGGCGCGGATCTGGTCGGGCTTGGCCTTGAGGTTCTCGGCCTTGACCAGCTCCGAAACCAGCAGGCCCAGGCGCACGCGGCGCTCGGATTCCGAGGCGAAGGCCTCGGCCGGGATCGGCAGCTTGTCGGCGTTGGGCACGCCGCGCTGGCGCAGGTCCTCGCGGGCCGCTTCGATGCGGCGCTCGGTGTCGTCGTTGACCAGGGCCTTGGGAATGTCGAAGGTCGCGGCCTTGGCCAGCGCATCCATCACGCTCGACTTGGTGCGGGCCTGGGTGCGGCTGCGCACTTCGCGCTCGAGGTTGGCGCGGATGTCGGCACGCAGCTTCTCGACGTCGCCTTCGGCCTGGCCCAGTTGCTTGGCGAACTCGGCATCGACCTGGGGCAGCACGCCCTCTTCCACCTTCTTGACGGTGATGGTGAACTCGGCGGTCTTGCCGGCGACTTCGGCCGAACCGTAGTCGGCCGGGAACGTCAGCGGGAACACCTTGGTCTCGCCGGCCTTCATGCCGCGCGCGGCCGCTTCGAACTCGGGCAGCATGCGGCCCTGGCCGAGCACGAACGGGAAGTCCTCGGCGGTACCGCCCTGGAACGCGACGCCGTCGATGGTGCCGGCAAAGTCCAGCGTCACGCGGTCGTCATCGCCCGCGGCCCGGCCTTCGCGCTCTTCGAACGTCACGCGCTGCTTGCGCAGGATGTCCACCGTGCGATCGACCTCGGCATCACCCACTTCGCTCTTGGCGCTGGTGACTTCCAGGGCGGTCAGGTCGGGAATGGCGACTTCCGGGTAGACCTCGAACGTGGCGCTGAAGGCCACCACGTCGTCGGCCACGCCTTCGGTCTTGGGCTCGACGGACGGCGAACCCGCCAGGCGCAGCTTGGACTCGGCCACGACCTTTTCCAGGGCGTCGCCGATCTTGGCGTTCAGCACTTCCATGCGCACTTCGGGACCGTAGGTACGGGCCAGCATGGGCAGCGGGACCTTGCCGGGACGGAAGCCCGGCATCTTGGCGGTGCGGGCCAGGCGCTTGAGGCGCGTCTCGACTTCTTTTTCGATGTCGGCCACCGGCACGGAAAGATCAACGCGGCGCTCAAGCCCCGACAGGGTTTCAACCACAGGCTGCATGCAAAAACCTATATTGAGTATGTGTAATCGACAGAACCGGACACCCGCGCCGCGAGAGGCACCGCAACCAGAGATCGATCCGGGCATTCGCGAATTGTGCCACAGCCCCCGTGCGGCGCCGCAGCGCCGCGCGGGGGCTCCGGAAGCCGCCTTGCCGGCTGCGGCCGGACACCACCAGGGTTGTTCAAACTTGTGGTGCGACCGAGAGGAATCGAACCTCCACAGGATTTCTCCCGACAGGACCTAAACCTGTTGCGTCTACCAATTTCGCCACGGTCGCACATCAGAAACCGGATTGTAACCCGAGTCTCCAAAAAGGCCCGGCGCCCCCCGCCTCCCGCCCGGGGGCGACGGCCCCGCCGGCCCGCCAACCATTGTTTTCGCTTGGCGCGCACGTAGCGGCCCCGGCGGGGCGCCCGTTTACCGTTATTGATCATCCTCACCAAAACGTTGGGATAGATTGCCATTGCAATCCCGCAACGCATTCTTACCCGCAATGATAGAAACCCATACGCCAGAAGTCGCCGTCCTGCTCGGGGAGACCGGCCGCGATTACGAAATCGCGGACGAGCTGATGCGTGCCGGCTTCAGCGTCTACGTCTGCACCAGCTCGCAGGAAGTGCATGCGCTGCTGCGAGCGGGCAAGAACCCGGTGGTGCTTGCCGACGCGGCGCGGGCGGCGGCGTTCGACAGCTATTCGCTGACCCGGCTCGTCTACATCCCGCCCGATCCCGGCCAGGCCGCCGACAAGCCCCACGTGGAAGTCCGCGTGCTGGGCGCCGATCCGAGCGCCGAACTGCTGCCCATTCTGCGCGCCATGCGGCGCCATCTCGCCCTGGCCGCGCCGCGCCTGGCCGAACCGCCGCCCGAGACGCCCACGCCGGCGCTGTGGCTCCTGTCCACGCCCCCGCGCCGCCTGACGAGCCCCGAAGGCCGCAGCCTGCCGCTGACCCTGACCGAATGGCAGTTCATCAGCCATCTTTTCGGCGAGCGCAACCGTACCCTGACCTTCGCCCAATGGCAGGCCGTCTCGGCCAAGGACGGCGCCCGCCAGTTGCACAACGTCGCGGTCCTGGTCAGCCGGCTGCGCCGCAAGGCCCAGCGGCACGGCATCACCCTGCCCCTGGAGGCCGTCCGGGGCGTGGGCTACTCCTTCACGCAGCCCTGCGGGGACCTGGCGTCGGGAACCAGGCAGGCCGGCTAGCCGCTATGCGGCCGCTGCCCCCCCCGGAGGGCGCTTGTTGCCTTGGGGCGGCCCCACGGCAAAATGCCCGCCCCGAGGTTACAATCGCGGCCATGAATCCACGCCTCGGGCTGCTGCAGCCCTATCCCTTCGAAAAACTGCGCGCGCTGTATGCCGATGTCGTGCCGCCCGCCAGCCTGCGTCCCGTCAGCCTGTCCATCGGCGAGCCCAAGCACGCCACGCCGGCTTTCATCGAGGACGCCATCCGGCAGAACCTGTCCGGGCTGTCGGGCTACCCCCCCACCAAGGGCTCGCCCGCGCTGCGCGCCGCCATCGCCGGCTGGCTGGAACGGCGCTACGGGCTGCCCGCGATCGATCCCGACACGCAGGTGCTGCCCGTGCTGGGCTCGCGCGAGGCCTTGTTCGCCTTCGCGCAGGTGGTGATCGACGGCGCGCGGCAGCCCCGCGTGCTGTGTCCCAACCCGTTCTACCAGATCTACGAAGGCGCCGCGCTGCTGGCCGGCGCCCGTCCCACCTTCGTCAACGCCGACCCGGCGCGCAACTTCGGCTGCGACTGGGCCTCGGTCTCGCCCGCCGAATGGGGCGAGACCCGGCTGGTCTACGTCTGCTCGCCCGGCAATCCGGCGGGCAACGTCATGGACCTGGACGAATGGAAGTACCTGTTCGAGCAGGCCGACAAGTACGGCTTCATCATCGCCTCGGACGAGTGCTATTCCGAGATCTACCTGGACGAGGCCGAGCCGCCGCTGGGCGCGCTCGAGGCGGCCCACCGCCTGGGCCGCGGCGACTTCCACAATATCGTGGTGTTCTCCAGCCTGTCCAAGCGCTCGAACGTGCCCGGCATGCGCTCCGGCTTCGTGGCGGGCGACGCCAGGCTGCTGGCCAGGTTCCTGCTGTACCGCACCTACCACGGCAGCGCGATGAGCGACGTGGTCTCGGCGGCCAGCATCGCGGCCTGGAACGACGAGGAACACGTGCGCGAGAACCGGCGCATGTACCGCGAGAAATTCGACGCTGTCCTGCCCATCCTGCAGGAGGCGATGGATATCCAGCGCCCGCAGGCCTCGTTCTACCTCTGGCCGCGCACGCCCATCGACGACGCCGAGTTCACCCGCGGCCTGCTGGCGCAAGAAAACGTCACGGCCCTGCCGGGCAGCTACCTCGCGCGCGAGGTCCCCGCCGGCAACCCCGGGGCCAACCGCGTACGCCTGGCGCTGGTGGCGCCGCTGGACGAATGCGTGGAGGCGGCCCACCGCCTGGCCCGCTACGCCCGCTCGCTGCCGACCAGCCGCATCGCATGAACGAATAGAACACCCATACCGCATGTAAACACACCCCACCCAGGGCACAGCGGATCCGGTTCCGCCGGTCCGCCAGTGCCGCCCCCTCGGGGGACGCGCGCAAGCGCGTAGGGGGGGTCCTTCTATTGGATATCCGACCATGAGCCAAGACCTCAAGACCGTCATCGAACAAGCCTGGGAAGACCGCGCCTCGCTGTCGCCCTCTTCTGCCCCCGCCGCCGTCCGCGAAGCCGTCGAGCACGTCCTTGCCGGGCTGGACAAGGGCGAACTGCGCGTGGCCGAGAAGCAGAACGGCGACTGGACCGTCCACCAGTGGATCAAGAAGGCCGTGCTGCTGTCCTTCCGCCTGGAAGACAACGTCGTGATGGGCACCGGCCCGGGCAGCGCCCTGCAGTTCTACGACAAGGTACCCAGCAAGTTCGCCGGCTACAGCGCTGAGGACTTCAAGCAAGGCGGCTTCCGCGTCGTGCCGCCCGCCGCCGCCCGCCGCGGCTCGTTCATCGCCCGCAACGCCGTGCTGATGCCCTCTTACGTGAACATCGGCGCCTACGTCGACGAAGGCACCATGGTCGATACCTGGGCCACCGTGGGCTCGTGCGCGCAGATCGGCAAGAACGTGCACCTGTCGGGCGGCGTGGGCATCGGCGGCGTGCTCGAACCGCTGCAGGCCAACCCCACCATCATCGAAGACAACTGCTTCATCGGCGCCCGTTCGGAAGTCGTCGAAGGCGTGATCATCGAGGAAAACTCGGTCCTGTCCATGGGTGTGTTCATCGGCCAGAGCACCAAGATCTACAACCGCGAAACCGGTGAGATCACCTACGGCCGCGTGCCCTCGGGCTCGGTGGTCGTGCCCGGCAGCCTGCCCTCGGCCGACGGCAAGTACAGCCTGAACTGCGCCGTGATCGTCAAGCGCGTCGATGCGCAAACCCGCGCCAAGACCAGCATCAACGACCTGCTGCGCGCCTGACCCCGGACTTTCCAACGCACTCGCCATGACCACTTCCGTCCTGTCCCTGGTTGAAGAACTGATCCGCCGTCCCTCGGTCACGCCCGAGGACGAAGGCTGCCAGGCCTTGCTGGCCCAACGCCTGGCGGCGCTCGGCTTCGCCTGCGAAACCATCGCGGGCGGCGGGGTGGTCAACCTGTGGGCGCGGCGCGGCGCCGAAGGGCCGCTGGTGGTCTTCGCCGGCCACACCGACGTGGTGCCGCCCGGCCCGCGCGAGCAATGGCATACCGACCCGTTCGTGCCCACGCAGGTCGACGGGAACCTGTACGGCCGCGGCGCGGCCGACATGAAAAGCTCGATCGCCGCCTTCGTGGTCGCGGCCGAGGAATTCATCGCGCACAACCCCGACCATCCCGGCTCGATCGGCCTCCTGATCACCTCCGACGAGGAAGGGCCGGCCACCGACGGTACCGTCAAGGTCTGCGAGCAGCTCGTGGCCCGGGGCGAGCGCCTGGACTACTGCATCGTGGGCGAACCCACGTCGTCCGTGCAACTGGGCGACACCATCAAGAACGGCCGCCGCGGATCGCTGTCCGGGCGGCTCGTGGTCAAGGGCATCCAGGGCCACGTCGCCTATCCGGAAAAAGCGCGCAACCCCATCCACCAGTGCGCGGGCGCGCTGGCCGAGCTGGCCGCCACCGAATGGGACCGGGGCAACGAATACTTCCCGCCCACCACCTTCCAGATTTCCAACTTCCACAGCGGCACGGGCGCCACCAACGTCGTGCCGGGCGAAGCGGTCATCGACTTCAATTTCCGCTTTTCCACCGCCAGCACCGCCGACGACCTGAAAACCCGCGTGCTCGCCGTCCTCGATCGCCACCAGCTCGAATACACGGTGGACTGGACCCTGAGCGGCCTGCCTTTCCTGACGCCGCGCGGAACGCTGTGCAGCGCGCTGGGCGACGCCATCGCCGCCGAGCTCGGCATCGAGGCCGAGCTGTCCACCACCGGCGGCACCTCCGACGGCCGCTTCATCGCCCGGATCTGCCCGCAGGTCGTGGAGTTCGGCCCGGTCAACGCCACCATCCACAAGGTCAACGAACACATCGCCGTGGATAGCCTGGAGCCGCTGAAGAACGTCTACCGCCGGACGCTGGAAGCGCTGCTGAGGTGATGCTTCCTCCTAGGCGCTTACGCGCGCGCCCCCGCGGGCGGCGCCGGCGGACCGGCAAGGCCGGATCCCCCGCGCCCTGAATCAGGATACCGATATGCCCACTGCCGATTTCCATTCCCTGCGCACCGTCCGCGACCTGATCCGCTATGCCGTGAGCCGCTTCAATGCCGCCGGCATCGCGCTGGGCCACGGCACGCTCGACGTCTACGACGAAGCCGTCTACCTGGTCCTGCACACGCTGCATCTGCCCATCGACCGGCTCGAGCCCTTCGTCGATGCCGCCGTGCTCGATGGCGAGCGCGAGGCCGTGCTGGCCATCATCGACCGCCGCATCGACGAGCGCCTGCCCGCTCCCTACCTGACCAACGAAGCGTGGCTGCGCGGCCGCCGTTTCTACGTCGACGAGCGGGTCATCGTGCCGCGCTCCTACATCGCCGAGCTGCTGGACGACGGCCTCGCGCCCTGGATCGACGACCCCTACGCCGTGGAATGGGCGCTGGACATGTGCACCGGTTCCGGCTGCCTGGCGATCGCGGCGGCGGAGACGTTCCCGCACGCGCAGGTGGACGCGGTGGACATCTCGAAGGACGCGCTGGACGTGGCCCGCATCAACGTCGACGACTACGGCCTGCAGGATCGCATCGCGCTGCATCAGTCGAATCTGTTCGAGGCGCTGCCGCCCGCGCAGTACGACCTGATCCTGTGCAACCCGCCCTACGTCAACACCGATTCCATGAATGCGCTGCCGGCGGAGTACCGGCACGAGCCCAGTCTGGCGCTGGCCGGGGGCGCGGACGGGATGGATCTGATCCGTCCGCTGCTGGCCCAGGCGGCTGAATTCCTGCAGCCCGACGGGATCCTGGTGCTGGAGCTGGGCCACGAGAAAGCTTATTTCGAGCAGGCCTTTCCCCATATCGACCCCGTATGGCTGAGCACCTCCGGCGGCGACGACAAAGTGTTGCTGCTCAGGCAGGACCAATTAGTATGAAGGCCTCCCCCTACGCGCTGACGCGCGCCCCCTATGGTGGACCCCCAGCCGCTACGCGGCAGCCCCCCATGGGGGCTGGGACCCGCCTTGGGGCGGCCCGGCACCGGGTCCCCGGGGCGAAACCGGCGGACTGGCGGAGCCAGATCCGCGGTTTCCTGGGGTACAACCCGACGGCTGAAGAACGGCGATTTTGCCGAGCTGCACTGGAGAGCGTGCAAACAAGGCGGTTCCCACGGTGATACGAGCATCAGGCATTACGCTTCGGCGCGGCACCAAGGTGCTGCTGGACGGCGCCGACTTCGTGGTCCATCCCGGCGAGCGCGTCGGCATCGTTGGCCCCAACGGCGCGGGCAAGTCCACGCTGTTCGCGCTGTTGAACGGCCAACTGGAACCTGACGCGGGCAACCTGGACATTCCGGCCAGTTGGCGCATCGCGTCGATCGCGCAGGAAATCCACGACACCGGCCGCGAGGCGCTGGACTTCGTCATCGACGGCGACACGCGCCTGCGCCGCCTGCAGGCCGAGCGCGCCGCGGTCGACGTCGACCGCGAGGGCCTGCGCCTGGCCGAGTTGGAAGCGGAACTGGCCGACGCCGGCGCGTTCTCGGCGCAGTCGCGCGCCGAGCAACTGCTGGTCGGCCTGGGTTTCTCGCAAGAGGAATTCCGCCAGCCGGTGGCGAGCTTCTCGGGCGGCTGGCGCATGCGCCTGAACCTGGCGCGCGCGCTGATGGCGCCGTCCGATCTGCTGCTGCTGGACGAACCCACCAACCACCTGGACCTGGACGCCATGCTGTGGCTGGAGCGCTGGCTGGCGGCCTACCCCGGCACCGTACTGGTGATCTCGCACGACACCGAGTTCCTGGACGCGGTGGCCCGGACCATCCTGCATTTCGACCAGGGCAAGCTGGTGCGCTATAAGGGCGGCTACGAGGACTTCCTGACGCAGCGCGCCGAGCGCCTGCGGCAGAACCAGATCGCCTACGACAAGCAACAGCGCGAAGCTGCCCACCTGCAAAGCTTCATCGACCGCTTCAAGGCCAAGGCCAGCAAGGCCAAGCAGGCCCAGAGCCGGGTCAAGGCGCTGGCGCGGATGCAGGTATTGGCGCCCATGCGCGCGGCGGCGGGCATCGACATCAGCATCCCCTCGCCCGACCACATGCCCGATCCGCTGCTGTCGCTGGACGGCGTGCGCGCCGGCTATCCGGACGCGCCCATCCTGGACGGCGTCAAGCTGTCGGTGCGCGCCGGCGCGCGGGTGGGCATCCTGGGCGCCAACGGCGCGGGCAAGAGTACGCTGGTCAAGACCCTGGCGGGCGAAATCGAGCCGCTGGGCGGCGAGCGCAAGGAAGCCCGCGGGCTGGCCGTCGGCTACTTCGCCCAGCACCAGCTCGACATGCTGGATGCCGAGGCGACGCCGCTGCTGCACCTGGCCCGCCTCGCCCCCGAGGCGCGCGAACAGGACCTGCGCAACTACCTGGGCGGCTTCGGCTTCTCGGGCGACTTCGCGCTGGCCAAGGTGGGCCCCATGTCGGGCGGCGAGAAGGCCCGCCTGGCGCTGGCGCTGGTGGTCTGGAAAAAACCCAACCTGTTGCTGCTGGACGAACCCAGCAACCACCTGGACGTCGACACGCGCGAGGCACTGACCGAGGCGCTGGCCGAGTTCGAAGGCACCATGCTGCTGGTCTCGCACGACCGGCATCTGTTGCGGACCACCGTCGACAGCTTCTGGATCGTCGCCGACGGCGGCGTGCACGAATTCGACGGCGACCTGGAAGACTACCGCGACTGGCTGGCCAACCGCCAGGGCGGCAACGCGTCCGCCTCGTCCGCCACCGCTGCCTCCGCCGAAGGCGGCGTCGACCGCAAGACCCAGCGGCGGTTGGAAGCCGAGAGCCGGCAGCGCCTGTCCACCCTGCGCAAGCCGTTGGAGACCCGGCTCAGGAAGCTGGAAGAGGACATGCAGAAGCTGGAGGCGCGCAAGCGCGAACTGGACCAGCTCATCGCCGATCCCGGCTTGTACGAGGATGCCCGCCGGGACGAATGTCGCCGCGTGCTGGCCGAACACGGCGACCTGCAGAAGCGGCTGGGCGAGATCGAGGAGGCCTGGCTGGGCGTGCAGGAAGAACTCGACGCCATCCAGGCCTGAGGCGTCCGCGCGGACGCCTGAACGGAACGGCCCTAGACGTTCATCACGCTGACGGCGCGCGTGTTCAGGTACGCCTCGACCGCTTCCGGACCGCCTTCGGAGCCGAAGCCCGAATCCTTGATCCCGCCGAACGGCATCTCGGCCGTCGGAACGGCCGGCATGTTGACGAACAGCATGCCGACCTCGACCTTGCGGGCAATCAGGTCGGCGTTCTTCAGCGAGCTCGTGAAAGCGTAGCCGGCCAGGCCGTACGACAGCCGGTTGGCTTCGGCAATCGCCTCGTCCAGCGTGTTGAAGGAGCGGATGGCGGCAACAGGGCCGAAGGGTTCGTCGTTGAAGATGCGGGCATCGAGCGGCACGTCGGCCAGGACGGTCGGCTCCCAGAAATTGCCGACTTCGCCGATGCGCTTGCCGCCGGCCAGCACCTGGGCGCCCCTCTGGACCGCGTCGTCCAGGAAGCCGGACATGGCGACCAGGCGGCGGGGATTGGCCAAGGGACCCATCTGCGTGCCCTCAGCCAGGCCGTCGGCGACGCGCAGGCCCTTCGCCCACTTCGCCAGCTCGGCGGCAAATTCGGCGCGCACGCTTTCATGGACCAGGAAACGCGTCGGCGAGATGCAGACCTGGCCGGCATTGCGGAACTTGGCGCCGCCCGCGGACTTCACCGCCAGGGCGACGTCCGCGTCCTCGCAGACGATGACCGGCGCATGGCCGCCCAGCTCCATGGTCACGCGCTTCATGTGCTGGCCCGCCAGCCCGGCGAGCTGCTTGCCGACCGCGGTCGAACCCGTGAACGTGATCTTGCGGATGGCCGGATGCGGGATCAGGAAACCCGAGATCTCGGCCGGGTCGCCATACACCAGCCCCAGGACGCCAGGCGGCAGGCCGGCATCCTGGAAGGCGCGGATCAAGGCGGCCGGCGCGGCGGGGGTTTCCTCGGGCGCCTTGACCACCACCGAGCAGCCCGCGGCCAGTGCCGGCGCCAGCTTACGCACCACCTGGTTGATCGGGAAGTTCCACGGCGTGAACGCCGCCACCGGCCCGACCGGGTCCTTGAGCACCATCTGGCGCTGCGCCAGGCTGCCGCGCGAGGGCACGATGCGGCCGTACACCCGGAAGCCCTCCTCGGCGAACCACTCGATGATGTCGGCGGCAGCTAGCGTCTCGCCCTTGGCTTCGGCCAGCGGCTTGCCGTTCTCCTGGGTCATCAGCGGCGCGATCTCGCCCGCGCGCTCGCGCATCAGCCCGGCGGCCTTGCGCATGATCTCGCTGCGCTTGGCGGCGGTCATGCCGTTCCAGGTGGCGAAGCCGCGCTGCGCCGCCTCGACGGCCTGCTCCAGGTCGGCCCGGCTGGCGTGGGCCACGCGGCCGATTTCCCTGCCGGTCGCGGGGTTGACCACGGCAAGGGTCTTGCCATCGGCGGCATCCCTCCACTTGCCGTCGATGAAGAGCTGGGTATCCGTATACGTCGTAGCCTGTGCCATCTCGATGGGTTCCTTTTGCGTGTCGCGGCAATACCGCCGTCCTGCGCCGATGGACGCAGGCGTACCTTCAAAGCATAAAGCGCAATGTCCGACGCGCCATAAATATCTTTACATTAAGATTCTTAATGATAAGATAACTGCACGTTCCACCCTTCCACAGGACATGCATCGTGCAAGCCAGGATCACCCGCCTAGAAGGCACCCCTTACCAGCAGCAACGCGCCTTTTCGCCCGCCGTCGTCTCGGAAGGCGGCCGCACCATCTGGCTGGCGGGGCAGACCACCACCGAGGACGCGCAGGGCCGCGACATCTCCGGCCAGTTCGAAGCCCAGGTGCGGGCCTGCTTCTCGCTGATCCAGGGAACCCTGGCCCGCTGCGACGCGGACCTGCGCAACCTGGTCTGGATGACCGTGTTCATCGACGATCCCCGGCACGGCGACCGCTTCGTCGACATCCGCGCCGAGCTGCTCGGCAGCACCGGCTTTCCCGCCAGTACCCTGATCACGGTGTCGCATTTCGCCCGTCCGGGCATCGTGGTCGAAATCCAGGCCATTGCCGTGGTCTGATCCCCCTCCCGCCCCTGCGCCACCCAGGAGACTTCCATGCCACGCCGCGCCTTGCTCGCTTTCTGCATCAGCTCGCTTTGCCTCGCCGCTCACGCGGACACCTATCCCAGCAGGAACGTCACGCTGGTCGTCACCAGCGGCCCCGGCTCCTCGGCCGACATCCTGTCCCGCATCATCGGCGTGGATCTGTCCCGCCGCCTGGGACACACCGTCGTCGTCGACAACCGGCCGGGCGCGGGCGGCAACATCGCCGGCGAACTGGTCGCCAAGGCGCCCGCCGACGGCCATACGCTGCTGCTGGCCTCGATCAGCACGCACGGCATCAACCCCTGGCTGTATGCCCGCATGCCCTTCGATCCCGTCAAGGACTTCAAGCCCATCGGCACGGTGGCCTCCAATCCCAACGTGCTGGTGGTGGCGGCCAGGTCGCCCATACGCTCCATTCCCGATCTTCTCACCGCGGCCCGCAAGACACCGGACCTGGCGTACTCGTCCGGCGGCAGCGGCACCTCGCAGCACCTGGCGGGCGAAATGTTCGCGTCGCGGGCCGGCATCAAGCTGATGCACGTGCCCTACAAGAGCGCGCCACAAAGCATGAACGCGGTGCTGGCGGGCGACGTGGCCATGACCTTTCTGAGCGTTCCCGTCGCCGCCGGCCAGATCCAGGCCGGCCAATTGCGCGCGTTGGGCCTGACCTCGGCCCGGCGGCTGGCCAGCCTGCCTGACGTTCCCTCCATCGCCGAACAAGGCCTGCCGGGCTTCGACGTCTCGGCCTGGTTCGGTCTCGTGGCGCCGGCGGGCACGCCGCAGCCCGTGGTCGACCAGCTCAACCGCGCGTTGCAGGAAACCCTGCGCGAGCCGTCGGTGCGCGAGAAACTCGAGGGCCAGGGCATGGAAATCCTGGGCGGCACGCCCGAGGAGTTCGCGCGCCTGATACGCAGCGAGATCGACCGCTGGGGGCCGGTGGTACGCGCCTCCGGCGCCGCCGTCAACTGAGGCCGCCATGGCGATCGATACCCTGCGCGTGGCCGTGTTCGACGGCGGATGGAACCTGCCCCTGTGGGCCGGCATCGACCAGGGCTTCTTCGCAAGCCATGGGGTGCCCATCGAACTGCGTTATGTCGGCGGTTCGGCCGAACTGGTCGAGCGCCTGCTGCGCGACGAAGTCCAGGTCGCCATCGCCGGCATCGACAATCTCGTGGCCTACCAGGAGGGCCATGCCCGCATCCCCGGCACCCGCCCCGACCTGGTGGCCTTCCTGGGCGGCGACCGGGGCTTTCTGAGCCTGGTCGCCGGGCCCGGCATCCGAAGCTACGACGAGCTGCGCGGCCATACCTTGTCGGTGGACGCCCTTTCCACCGGATTCGCCTTCGTGCTGCGCGAACTGCTGGCCACGCACGGCATCTTGCCCGGCGAGGTCGAGATCGTGCCCGCCGGCGGCACCAGCCAGCGCCACGCGGCATTGCTGGCGGGCCGGCATGCGGCCACGCTGCTGCGCACCCCGTACGAATTGCTGGCGCAGGAAGCCGGCTGCCGTATCCTGCCGGGCGCGCACTGGCTGGACGACTACATGGGATCGGCCGCCTTCTGCCAACGCGCCTGGGCGGCCACGTCGGGCGAAACGCTCCGGGCATTCACGCGCGCCTACCGCGCCTCGCTGGACTGGCTGACCAGGCCGGACGCGGGCCCGCGCGCCGCCGCCCTGCTGCGCAGGCACGCGCCCGGCCTCGATCCGACCCTGAGCGAGCGCGCCCTGGACGTGTTGCTGGCCCCCGCCACCGGCCTCATCCGCGATCTGCGGCCCAGCATGACCGGCATCGCCACCGTGCTGGCGCTGCGCAACCGCCACGCTGGCCAGGCCGCGGCGCTAAGCGACCCCGCCCGCTATGTGGACCTGAGCTACCTGCCGCCGGCGTGAACCGGCCGCGCGGCTCGTGATAGAGTTCGACGCAATCGAAACGGCGTCGAGAATCAGTCCCTTGCCCCCTGCGTCCCCCCCTCCTCCGCGGCGCGACTCCGTCCAGCAACTGCTGGACGACTGGAAGCGCGAACGCCCCGATCTCGATCCCTGGCCACTGGGCATCATCGGCCGCCTGTCGCGCCTGTCCACGCACATGGTGCGGCATGCCGAGGAATGGCTGGCGCCCATGGGGCTGAGCTGGGAGACCTTCAGCCTGATCGTCACCCTGCGCCGCTGCGGCCCGGAATACGCGCTCAAGCCTTCGGACCTGATCAAGGTGTCGCTGCTGACCTCGGGCGCCGTCACCAACCGCATCGACCGCGTACAGGAGCGCGGCCTGGTGGTGCGCGAACCGGACCCCAACGATCGCCGCGGCGTGATCGTGCGGCTCACGCCCGAAGGCAAGGCGCTGGCCGACGAGGCCATCGCCCGCCACTTCGAGGCGATGGCGGAACTGCTGCGGCCCCTGGGCCGCCAGGAGGCGGACAAGCTGGCCGCCATGCTGAGCACGCTGCTGTTCGCCATCGAGGCGGGCGACTAGGGCCTCAAGCCCGCACCTCCGCCGCCTGGGCGGCCAGCAGCAGTTGCGCCGCCACCGAGACCGCGATGATGCCCGGCAGCTTGCCCTCGACCGCCGGCAGCCCGACCGGACACACCAGCGATTCGATGCTTGCCTCGGCCATGCCCCGCGCGCGCAGGCGCCGCTCGAAGGTCACGCGCTTGGTGGCCGAGCCGATCAGCCCGCAATAAGCGGCATCGCCGCGCGCGAGCACCGCGCGCACGATGTCGAAGTCCAGCGCGTGGCTGTGGGTCATGACCAGGTGCATGGCGCCGGGCGCGGCATCGGCGACCTCGGCCGCGAGGTCGTCGGCATGCACGGTTTCGACCTGTCCTGGCAGCGGCAGGGGAAAGACGTTCTCGCGGGTATCCAGCCACCGGATCCGGAACGGCAGCGGCAGCATCACGTGCACCAGCGCCCGCGCCACGTGTCCGGCTCCATATAGCCAGAGCTGGTGCGGCCGTGCCTCCAGCCCTTGCAGCAGCGGCAGGACATCGCCAGCGTCCGCCAGCACCGAGAAGCGCAGGTCGACGCTGCCGCCGCAGCATTGGCCCAGCGAGGGACCGAGCGCGAAGCGGCGCGTGCGCGCGGCCACGGAGCCCTCCTCGGCCTGCCGCAGCAGCGACCGCGCATGCGCGATGGCCTCGTATTCCAGGTGGCCGCCGCCTATGGTGCCGGCGAAGTCTTCGGCGCCGACCAGCAGCGCCGCGTCGGTACCGCGCGGAACGCTGCCGCGCGCCTCCAGCACGCGGACCAGGCACACCGACCGGCCGCGCGCAGCGCGGGCGAAGTCGGCCAGCCCCTGGGGCAGCAGCGCGGCGGGAGTCATTGCTCCACGGCCCGCAGCACGGCCTCGGGCGTGGCGGGCGCCGACAGGGGCACGAGCGGACCACGCCCCTGTTCCCGCCGGGCCGCCGCCACCGCGTCGCGTATGGCGAAGAAGGCGGCGAAGCCCAGCATGAAAGGCGGCTCGCCCACGGCCTTGGAGCCGTAGACATTGTCCTCGCGGTTGGGCTCGGGCCAGAGTTCGACATGGAAGTCGGCGGGCACGTCGCCCGAAGTCGGGATCTTGTAGGTGGAGGGCGCATGCGTGGCCAGCGCGCCGTCCGGCTTCCAGACCAGTTCCTCCGAAGTCAGCCAGCCCACGCCCTGCACGAACCCGCCTTCGATCTGGCCGAGGTCGATCGCCGGGTTGATGGAGCGGCCCACGTCGTGCAGGATATCCACGCGCAGCACGCGCGTCTCGCCGGTCAGGGTGTCGACCGCGACCTCGGTGGCCGCCGCGCCGTAGGCGAAGTAGTAGAACGGACGGCCGCGCATGGTCTTGTGATCGTAGTGGATCTTGGGCGTAGCGTAGTAGCCGTCCGACCACAGCGACACGCGGGCGGCGTAGGCCGCCTTGGCCACGGCCGCGAAATCCAGCTCGGCGCCCGGCACGAGCACCTTGCCGCCGCGTATCGATACCTGGCCCACGTCCAGGCCGCGCGTGCCGGCCACATGGGCGCGCAGGCGGTCGCGCACTTCGCGCGCGGCGAACTCGGCCGCCCTGCCGTTCAGGTCGGTGCCGCTGGAGGCGGCGGTGGCCGAGGCATTGGGCACCCGGCCAGTGTCGGTGGCGGTGATCCGCACCCACGCCAGCGGCACGCCCAGGGTATCGGCCACGACCTGGCACACCTTGGTATGCAGCCCCTGCCCCATCTCGGTCCCGCCGTGGTTCACCGTGACGGAGCCGTCGGTATAGACGTTCACCAGCGCGCCGGCCTGGTTGAACATCGTGGCCGTGAACGAGATGCCGAATTTCACGGGCGTCAGGGCCAGGCCGCGCTTGATCACCGGGCTGGCGGCATTCCAGCGCGCGATGGCCTCGCGCCGCCTGGCGTAGCCGCAATCGGCCGCCAGCCGCTCGATCAGTTCGGGCAGGATGTTGTCGGTGACCCGCATGCCGTAGGGCGTGCGGTCACGCGGCGCATCGCCGTACAGGTTGATCCGGCGCACGGCCAGCGGGTCCAGGCCGAGATGGCGCGCGATGTCGTCCAGGGCGGCCTCGATCATGCCCACGCCCTGCGGGCCGCCGAAGCCGCGGAACGCCGTATGGGACTGGGTATGGGTCTTGCAGCGATAGCTGTGGATGGCGGCGGCCGGCAGGTAGTAGGCGTTGTCGGCATGGAAGATGGCCCGGTCGGCGATCGGCCCCGACAGGTCGGCCGAGAAGCCGCAGGCCGCCGCCTGCGTCAGGTCGATGGCCAGGACGCGCCCCTGGCCGTCGAAGCCCACCGTCCAGCGTCCGAGGAAGGGATGGCGCTTGCCGGTGATCAGGAAGTCATCGTCGCGGTCGAGCCGCATCTTGCACGGCGCGCCGGCGATGCGCGCCGCCACCGCCGCCCACACCGCGATGTGGCCGGCCTGGGTTTCCTTGCCGCCGAATCCGCCTCCCATGCGGCGGCATTCGACCTGCACCGAATGGGCCGGCACGCCCAGTGCGTCGGCCACCCAGTGCTGTACCTCGCCCGGATGCTGGGTCGACGACAGCACCTTCATCGTGCCGTCCTCGCCCGGCATGGCCAGCGCGATCTGCCCTTCCAGGTAGAACTGCTCCTGTCCGCCCACCGCGAACTCGCCGTGCAGCCGGTGCGGCGCGGCGGCCATCGCAGCCTCGACGTCGCCCTCGACCAGGTGCACGGGAGGCAGCACCCAGGACTCGGCTTCCAGCGCCTGGGCTATCGTCAGGATGGCCGGCAGCGGCTCGACCTCCATCCGTACCGCTCGCGCGGCCACGCGCGCCGCCTTGGCGCCCGTGGCGATGACCAGCGCCACCGGCTGGCCCAGGTATTCGATCAGGTCCGCGGGCAGGATGGGTTCGTCGTGTCCCGCGCCCACCACGTTGGCCGCGGGCAGGTCGGCGGCAGTCACGACGCGGCGCACGCCGGGCATCGCCAGGGCGGCCGAGGCGTCTACGTTCATCAGCCGCCCGTGCGCGACCTTGGACAGCACGGGGGCGACGAACAGGGTGCCGCGCGGCTCGGGCACGTCATCCACGTACAGCGCGCGGCCGCTGACGTGCAGGTGCGCCGCCTCGTGCGGCGCGGCGACGCCGCAGGCCTGCGGCTCGGCCTCGATGTTCAGGATGCCGGGATGATCGGGTGCGTTCATGGTTGTATCGCCGCAAGTTCGCCCAGGCGCGTGGCCGGCGCCTGCCGCGCCAGTTGCAGGCAGGACCGCAGCAGCAGGTTGGCGGCGGCCTGGCGCCGGTAGGCCGCGCTGGCGCGCAGGTCGTCCAGGGGATCGAATTCATCGTGCATGGCCTGCCAGGCCGCCCGCATGCCGGCGCTGTCCCGCAGGGTCGCGGCGGGCACGTCCACCCGCAGGCCCAGCAGCGCCTGCTCGGTCCGCACGGCACGGCTGGATACCGCGGCCATGCCGCCCACGCCCACGCCGGCGGCGACGATGCGGCCCCGTTCCACGCGCAGCGCCGTGGCCACGGCCACGGCGCTGATGTCCTGCTCCACCCGCTTGGACAGCTTCCATGCATGGACCGAGACGTCGGCGCCGAGCAGGGGCACGCGCACGGCACGGATGAACTCCCCCGGACGCAGGTCGTTCTTCTGGTAGCCGTGATAGAAATCGGTCAGCGGCAGGATCCGCTCCTGGCCCTGCCGGTGCAGCACGACCGAGCCGCCCAGCGCGATCAGCAGCGGCGCGGTGTCGCCGATGGGCGAGCCGTTCGCGACGTTGCCGACCAGCGTGGCGCTGTTGCGTACCGGCACCGACGCGAAGCGGTCGAAGTAATCGATACAGGCGGCAAAGTGCGGCGCCAGCGCCCGCCAGGCGTCCTCGACGGTGACGGCCGCGCCGATCTCCAGGCACGGGAGCTCGCGCCCCCAGCGCGACGATGCCAGCGCATCCCGGCCGATGCGATCGATCGCGGCCAGCCCGGACACGCCGCCTATCCACAACACGTCGCCCAAGGCGCGATGATGCTTGGTGACCCACAGACCGACGTCGGTCGCGCCGGCCACGATGCGGCTGTCCGGATGGGTCGCGCGCAGCGCCGCCAGTTGCGCCAGCGTGCGCGGCGCCAGGAAGCGCCCGCGCGCATGGCCGTCGAACCCTCCGGCTGCTTCCCCCGGCGTCCAGGCCTGCGGTCCGGGCGCCACCCGGACCAGCCGCTCGCGCATCGCGTCGGCCGTCTCGCCCTGCCAGTCCGGCCCGCACATCGCCTGTGCCGCATCCAGGATGGGCCGGTACCCCGTGCACCGGCACAGGTTGCCCGACAGGGCCCGCACCGCGTCCTCGCGGCCGACTGCCGCATCGTCCGCCAAGCGCCGGCCCTCGTACATCGCATACAGCGACATCACGATGCCCGGGGTGCAGAAGCCGCATTGCGAACCATGGTGCGTCACCATGGCCGTCTGCACGGGATGCAGCGCATCCGGTTCGCCGATGTCGCCGGCGGTCGCCAGCAGCTTGCCGTCCAGCGCCGCCACCGGCTGGATGCAGGCGTTGATGGCGCGCACGCGAGGGTTGCCGGCGCCGTCCAGATCGGTCACCGCCACGGTGCAGGCGCCGCAGTCGCCCTCGGCGCAGCCTTCCTTGGCGGCATGGCAGCCCGCCTCCTCCCTCAGCCACTCCAGCACCGTGAAGGCGGGAGGCAGGCCTTCCAGTTCGACCAGCTTGCGGCCATGCCAGAAACGCACGGGGCGCACCCGCAGCTCGGGCGGCGTATCGGGGGAGGAAGGATCGGAAGCCATGTCGCTCTGCCAGGAGTACGCCCGCCGCGCCCGTCATGGGACGCCGGGACCATATCCGAAACATACGCGCCCTGGCCGGGGTTGTCATCTTCGGTGGAAGATGAGCATTATTCATTATTGTGAATGAACTCCCGGAGCCGCCATGCCCGCCTCCCCGCCCGCCGCAGCCTCCGGCGGCACCGGCCTGTCCCGCCTCAGCCTGACCGACATCCAGGCCTTCGTCACGCTGCTGGATACGCTGCACGTCTCGCGCGCCGCGATACGGCTGGGCATGGGCCAGCCCCAGCTGTCGGGCCGCCTGGCCCGGCTGCGCCGCCTGACCGGCGACCTGCTGTTCGTGCGCGGACCGGGCGGCGTCGTGCCCACCGCCACCGCCCTGTCGCTGGAAGCGCCCGCGCGGGAAATGCTGGCGCAGGCCGAGCACTTCCTGGCGCCGCCCGACGAGTTCGACCCGCGCAAGGCGCACGGCACCCTGCACCTGGCCGCGCCGGACTATCTCGATCCCATGCTGTTGCCGCGGCTGGCGGGCCGGCTGCGCGCGGCCGCGCCCGCCCTGGCGCTGAGCGTGCATCCGCTGACGGACGACCTGGACTACGCGCAGAAACTGGGCGACGGCCGCCTGGACCTGGTGATCGCCAACTGGCCCGACCCGCCGGCGCAGTTGCACCGGTTGCCGCTGATGGAGGACGAACTGGTGGTGATGATGGGCAGCCACCATCCCCTGGCGCGCCGCAGCCTGACCGCGCAGGCCTACCTGCAGGCGCGCCACGCGGCGCCGACCGCGATGCGGCCAGGCCTGCGCAGCACGGTCGACGCCATGCTCGCGCGGCAGGGGCACGCGCGCCACATCGCGCTCGAGTGCCCCGTGTTCAGCCTGATTCCCTATGTGCTGACGCAGACCGACCTGCTGCTGACCACCGGCAGGCGCTTCACCGACTTCTTCGCCAGCTCGCTGCCGGTCACGGTGATGCCGCTGCCCATCCCGTTGCCGTCATTGCAGTACTACCTGCTGTGGCACCCGCGCGCCCGTCGCGACGGGCCCGTGCGCTGGCTGCGCGAGCAGATCGCCGCCAGCGTGCGCGCCCCGGCCGTCAGCTCCCCCGATACGTACTCCAGCTCCAGGGGCTGACCAGCAGCGGCACGTGGTAGTGCTGGCCGGGCTGGGCGATGCCGAAGTCGAGCGCGACGCGGTCGACGAAGCGGGGTTCGGGCAACGCCAGGCCTCGCGCGGCGAAATAATCGCCGGCCTCGAACACCAGGCGATAGGCGGCGGCGACGAGCTCGTCGCCTTCGAGCAGGGCGCCGTCGACGCGCCCGTCGGCATTGGTGGACAGTTGCCGGAGCAGGACCGCCTGGCCGTCATCCATGCGGAAGAGTTCTATCCTCATGCCCGCGGCCGGGCAGCCATGGGCGGTATCGAGAACGTGGGTGGTCAGCTTTCCCATGGGGATCCTTTGGTGGAACGCGATGGCGCGGCAAGCGCCATCCGGCGCGCCGACAAAAGTGTATATAGTTTCGCTAGCGGCCACATCCCCGCGCACGGCCCCGCCGCCCGGCATGGGAGAATGTCCATGCGTGTCCGTTCCGTTTCCACTCCTGATTCGTTGCCCGCGCCATGACAGCATACCCCCGCGACATGATCGGCTACGGCCGCCATCTTCCCGACGCACGCTGGCCCCATCGCGCCCGCGTCGCCGTGCAGTTCGTCCTGAACTACGAGGAAGGCGCCGAGAACCACGTCCTGCACGGCGACCCCGCCTCCGAGCAGTTCCTGTCCGAGATCGTGGGTGCGGCCGCCTACCCGGCCCGGCACATGAGCATGGACTCCATCTACGAATACGGCTCGCGCGCGGGGGTCTGGCGCATCCTGAACGAGTTCGAGCGGCGGCGCCTGCCGCTCACGGTATTCGGCTGCGCCATGGCGCTCGAGCGCAACCTGGAGGCCACGGCGGCGTTCCTGGAACATGGCCACGAAATCGCCTGCCACGGCTGGCGCTGGATCCACTACCAGAACGTGGACGAAGCCACCGAGCGCGAGCACATGCACCGCGGCACGGAGATCCTGCGCAGGCTGACCGACGGCGCCTGGCCCCTGGGGTGGTACACGGGGCGCGACAGTCCCAACACGCGCCGCCTGCTGGTCGAGCAAGGCGACTACCTGTACGACAGCGACTACTACGGCGACGACCTGCCCTTCTGGACCGAAGTCGAAACCTCGTCCGGCGCGCGCAAGCCCCACCTGATCGTCCCCTACACGCTGGACGCCAACGACATGCGCTTCGCGACGCCGCAGGGGTTCAACACCGCCGGCCATTTCTTCGACTACCTGCGCGATACCTTCGACGTGCTGTACACGGAAGGCGCCGACAAGCCGCGCATGATGTCGGTGGGCATGCATTGCCGGCTGCTGGGCCGGCCCGGCCGCTTCACCGCCCTGCAGCGCTTCCTGGATCACGTCGAGAAGCACCAGGACGTCTGGGTGTGCCGCCGCGTCGACATCGCCCGCCACTGGAAGCAAGAACATCCGTACACGCCGGCTGCCGGCTCCGCCTCCTGATCCCGCCATGACCTCCTCGCTCACGCTCGACGTCCTGAATACTGCCGACCCCGTCCGCTTCGTCCAGTTCCTGGACGGGCTGTACGAGCACAGCCCCTGGGTGCTGGAGCGGGCCGCCGCGCGGCGGCCGTTCGCCTCGGCCGCCGCGCTCAAGTACGCGCTGGCGCAGACCGTGCGGCAGGCCAGCCGGGACGAACAGCTGGCGCTGATCCGTGCCCATCCCGAGCTGGCCGGCCGCGCCGCCGTGGCGGGCCAGCTGACCGAGGATTCGGCCGGCGAACAGGCGCGCGCCGGACTCACCCAGTGTTCGCCCGAGGAGTTCGAACTGCTGCAGCAATTGAACGCGGCCTACAACAGCCGCTTCGGATTCCCGTTCATCATCGCCGTGCGGGGGCCCACCGGCGCCGGCCTGAGCCGCTACGACATCATCGCCGCCCTGGAGCGCCGGCTGCGCCACGCGCCCGACCAGGAGTTCGCCGAAGCCCTGCGGCAAATCGACCGGATCGCCGAGATCCGTCTGGCGGACCGGCTCTCGCTCGCCCGGCCCTATGGCGATGCCGTCATGGACTGGGCCGAGACGCTGGCCAGCTACTCCGATTCCCCCGACCATCTGACCTGCACCTACCTGTCCGCCGCCCACCGCGCGGTGGCGGCCCGCCTCCAGAGCTGGATGCTAGAAGCCGGGTTCGACTCCGTCTACCAGGACGCGGCCGGCAACGTCGTGGGCCGCTACCGTGCCGCTCCCACCGTGGCCGAGCCGCAGCTGGTGGCCACCGGCAGCCATTACGACACGGTCCGCAACGGCGGAAAATACGACGGCCGCCTGGGAGTCCTGCTGCCCATCGCCGTCGTGGCCGACCTGAAACGGCGCAACCGCCGCCTGCCCTTCGACCTGGACGTGGTGGCCTTCGCCGAGGAGGAAGGCGTGCGCTACGGCAGCACCTTCCTGGGTTCGTCGGCCTACATCGGCCGCTTCGACCCCAGCGTGCTGGATGCGCTGGACGCCTCCGACATCAGCATGCGCGAGGCCATGCAGCTCGCGGGCCTCGATCCGGAACAACTGGGCAAGGCGGCGGCCGAGGCGGCGCGCCTGCGGCACTACTTCGAGATCCACATCGAACAGGGGCCGGTGCTGCTGGAACGCAACCTGCCGGTGGGCGTGGTCACCTCCATCGCCGGCAGCGTGCGGCGGCTCATGACCCTGGGCGGCGTCGCCAGCCACGCCGGCACCACACCCATGGACATGCGCCGCGACGCCGCCTGCGCCGCGGCCGAGATCGTGCTGGCGGTGGAACGGCGCTGCGCGCAGGTGCCGTCGCTGGTCGGCACGGTGGGGATATTGAACGTGCCCCACGGCTCGATAAACGTCATTCCCGGCGCCTGCACCCTGTCGCTGGACCTGCGCGCCGCCGACAACGCCGTGCGCGACGCGGCGCTGGCCGACATCGAGCGGGAGATATCGGCCATCTGCTCGCGGCGCGGCATCACGGTCACGACCGAGGAACTGATGCGCGCCGCCGCCGCGCCCTGCGCCCGGGAGCAGATGGCCATGTGGTCGCGCGCCATCGCCGAACGCGGCCTGCCCGCCTTCGAACTGCCGTCGGGCGCCGGCCACGATGCGATGAAGCTGGCCGAGGCCACGTCCATCACCATGCTGTTCACCCGCTGCGGCAACGGCGGCATCAGCCACAACCCGCTGGAGACCATGACGGCCGACGATGCCCAGCTGGCCGGCGAACTGATGCTGGACTTTCTGGAACAGATGGCGGCGGCCCTCAGCCGCTGACCAGGCGCGCCAACACCGGCGCACCGTCGACGAACACCATCAGCTCGCCCGGTTCGAAGCGGCGCCAGACTTCGTTCGTGGTCAGGGGCTCGGTCACGATGACCGCGACCCGGTCGTCAGGCGTGGCCACCTGGGCGAAATCCACGCTGACCTCGTCGTCCGACAGGCTGGCGGTGGCGAAGGGGTGCTGGCGCACCAGGTAGTGCAGGCGCGTGGAGCAATGGACGTACAGCGCCTCGCCGTCCGACAGCATGAAATTGAAGGTGCCGTGCTGGGCGACCCCGGCGCTCAGCTCGCCCAGCGCATCGGACAGGGCCTCGACGCCCGGGTGGCAGGCGAAGCGCGCCCGCAGGGATTGCAGCATCCAGCAGAAGGCCCGCTCGCTGTCCGTGTCGCCCACCGGCCGGTAGGGGCCGTCCAGCGTGGGAAGATAGTTCACCAGGTCGCCGTTGTGCGCGAACACCCAGTAGCGCCCCCACAGTTCGCGTACGAACGGATGGCAGTTCTCCAGCGCGACGCGCCCCACCGTCGCCTTGCGGATGTGCGCGATCACGTTCCGCGACTTGATCGGATAGTGCCGGATCAGGTCCGCCACCGGAGACAGCAGGGCCGGTTCGTGGTCCACGAAGTGGCGCACTCCCGCTCCCTCGAAGAAGGCGATGCCCCAGCCGTCGACGTGCTCGCCGGTGCGGCCGGCCCGTGTGGCGAAGCCGGTGAAGCTGAACACGATGTCGGTCGGCGTGTTGCCGTTCATGCCTAGCAATTGGCACATGGGGAACCTTCGCGGTGCAGGAAAGCAGGCATGGATCCTGCTTTTGATACGGGTGGAAACCGATGCGCCCCAATCTGGGGAAACGCCGCACCAATGCGGGTTTACCTCGCATTGTTGAGGCGCAAAACCGGGATGTATTCTCCCCACAAAACCCAGGACGGCACAACCGTCCCCCACTCACCTGAGGAAACCCCCAGCATGAAGACGACACTTCGCACTCCGGGTCGCCGTGCCGTGCTCGCCGGCCTGGCGCTGTCCCTGGCCACGGCATGGGCCGCTCCCGCCGCCCACGCCCAGGATACCAAGATACGCTTCCAGCTCGACTGGCGGTTCGAGGGGCCGAGTGCGATTTTCCTGGTCGCGGCCAAGAAGGGGTATTTCAAGCAGGAGAAGCTGGACGTGACCATCGACGCCGGCAGCGGCTCGGGCGCGGCGGTGAACCGGGTGGCCTCGGGTTCGTACGAAATGGGTTTCGCCGACCTGGCAGCGCTGATGGAATTCCAGGGTAACAATCCCGGCGCTCCCAACCAGCCCACCGGCGTCATGATGATCTACAACAACACGCCGGCGGCGGTGTTCTCGCTCAAGAAAAGCGGCATCAAGACACCCAAGGACCTCGAAGGCAGGAAGCTCGGCTCTCCCTCGTTCGACGGCGGCCGCCGCTCCTTCCCCATCTTCGCCCAGGCCAACAAGATCGACGACGCCAAGGTCACCTGGGTCAGCATGGACCCCGCCCTGCGCGAGACCATGCTGGCGCGCGGCGACGTCGACGCCATCACCGGCTTCTACTTCACCTCGCTGCTGAACCTGAACGCGCGCGGCGTCAAGGACCAGGACATCGCCATCATGTCCTATCCCGAATACGGCGTGAAGCTGTACGGCAACGCCATCATCGCCGACCGCAACTTCGCCAGGAACCACCCCGAGGCCGTCAAGGGCTTCCTGCGCGCGGTGGCCAAGGCCACGCGCGACGTGCTGGCCGACCCCGCCGCCTCGATCGCCACCGTCAAGGAACGCGACGGCATCATCGATGCACCGCTGGAGCTCAAGCGCCTGCGGCTGGCGATCCAGACCGCCATCGACACGCCCGACGCGCGCGCCGACGGATTCGGCGATATCGACCCCGCCCGCATGGCGCTGATGGCCGCCCAGGTCACCCGCACCTACGGCACCAAGACCTCGGTCAATCCCGAGGCGGCGTTCGACCGTTCGTTCCTGCCGGAGAAATCGTTGACGGCTTCCGTGCTTCGCGGCAAGTGACATGGCGGCCTTCGTCGATTTCCAGCGGGTCTCGCTGGCCTACACCGCCGCGCTGGAGCGGGCGGGCGAATACGCGGTCGAGGACATCAGCCTCTCGATGGACAAGGGCGAGTTCGTCGCCATCGTCGGCCCTTCGGGTTGCGGCAAGTCCACCTTCATGAAGCTGACGACCGGCCTGAAATCGCCCACCCGCGGCACCGTGACCGTGGGCGGCGCCAAGGTCACCGGGCCCCTCAAGATCGTGGGCATGGCGTTCCAGGCCCCCAACCTGCTGCCCTGGCGCACCACGCTCGACAACATCCTGCTGCCGCTGGAGATCGTCGAGCCCTATCGTTCCAGCTTCCGGGCCCGCCGCGCCGAATACACCGAACGCGCGCGGGCGCTGCTGGCGACCGTCGGGCTGGACGGCTACGAGCACAAGTTTCCCTGGGAGCTGTCAGGCGGCATGCAGCAGCGCGCGTCGCTGTGCCGGGCGCTCATCCACGAACCCGAGATGCTCATGCTGGACGAGCCCTTCGGCGCGCTGGACGCGTTCACGCGCGAGGAGTTGTGGTGCGTGCTGCGCGATCTCTGGAGCGCCCGCCGCTTCAACGTGGTGCTGGTCACCCACGACCTGCGCGAAGCCGTGTTCCTGGCCGACACGGTGTACGTGATGAGCAAGCGCCCCGGCCGCATCCTGTCCCGCCGGGACATCGAGCTGCCGCGCCCCCGGGAACTCGAGACCACCTATTCCGACGACTTCAACGCCCTGGTGCTCGAACTGCGCACCCAGATCGGACATTGAGCCTCCACCCGCCGACTCGCCCGATGAACAACAAATTCGCCGAACGTCTTGCCCCGATCGCCTTGCTGGTCGCCGTCATCATCCTCTGGGAAATCATCTGCCGGGTCTTCGAGGTCTCGGAATTCATCTTTCCCAGCCCCTCCCAGATCCTGCAGGCCACCATCGACTACGCGCCCGTGATCGCGATGCATGCCTGGCGCACCTTCTGGGTCACGATGGCGGGCTTCGGCATCTCCATCGCGGTGGGCGTGGTCCTGGGCTTCGTCATCGGCAGCTCGCGGCTCGCCTACACGGCCGTCTATCCCCTGATGACGGCCTTCAACGCGTTGCCCAAGGCGGCGTTCGTGCCCGTGCTGGTGGTGTGGTTCGGCATCGGTATCGGCCCCGCCGTGCTGACGGCCTTCCTGATCTCGTTCTTTCCCATCATGGTCAACATCGCCACCGGGCTCGCCACGCTCGAACCCGAACTCGAGGACGTGCTGCGGGTGCTGGGCGCCAAGCGCATGGACGTGCTGCTCAAGGTCGGACTTCCCCGGTCGCTGCCGTATTTCTATGCGTCGCTGAAGGTCGCGATCACGCTGGCCTTCGTCGGCTCGACGGTGTCCGAGATGGCCGCCTCGAACGAGGGGATCGGCTACCTGCTGGTATCGGCCGGCTCGGCCATGAAAATGCCGCTGGCCTTCTCCGGCCTGATGGTGATAGGCGTGATGGCCATGGCCATGTACGAGCTGTTCGCGCTGGTGGAAAAACGCACCACGGCCTGGGCCCACCGGGGCAACCAGGGCACTTGAGGCCATGCCGGCGGCCCCGTCTCCGAATTGAGACGTGCTGTAAGTATCGCTACATAATCCGGCCGATGCGGAGGGCGCGCGCACGGACGTGCATACTATGAGGGTTCGCTCCCTTCGACCTCGAACCAGGTGCACCTCCCGAGTCCCGCGTCCGGCAAGGACATTCCGGCCGCGCGCGCGAGCGGGTCCACCCGCCCGCCGCACGCCATCCAGCCCCACGGCTTCCTGCTCGTGCTCGACCGTGCCCGCGGCACGATCCTGCAGGCCAGCGCATCCGTACGGCAACACCTGAACGCACCGCCCGCCGAGCTGCTGGGCCAGAGGCTGGCCTACCTGGTGCACCCCGCCGACGGCCGCTTCCACGAACGGCTGCGCGCGGCGACCCAGGCCGAGCGCATTCCCCACCATCTGGGCACCGTGGCCTTCGTCGCCGTGGGCGGCCGCTTCGACCTAATGGTCCACCGGCACGGCGAGTCCATCGTGGCCGCGTTCGAACCCGCGGCGCCGCAGGTCCGGCCGTCCGACCTGGGGGGGTTCGTCGACCAGGCGCAGCGCTGCCAGACCGCCGACGAGCTATGCGAGCTGGCGGTCGAACGGATCCGCAGGATGACCGGCTTCGGGCGCGTGGTTTCCCTGGAACTCGACCCCGACGGCCACGGCCGTGTCAATGCCGAACGCCGCGGCCGCGGCTATGCCTCGCTGCTGGGCCGGCATTTTCCGGCCGTGGGGCAGCCGCCCCTGGCTCGCCCCGACGCCCGGGCTCAGGGCCTGAACTACATTCCCGACACCGATAGCGAGCCTTCGCTCCTGGAGCCGGCCCGCCACCCCCGCACGGGCGCGTGCACGGACCTGAGCCTGGCGAGCCTGCGCGCGGCACCACCCACACTGCTGCATTGCCTGGAAGACGTAGGAGCCCGCGCGGCGATGTCGCTGCCGCTGATGTCGCAGGGCCGGCTCTGGGGCATGATCGCGTGCCACCATGCCCAGCCCCGGACCATGCCGCAGGCCGTACGCTCCCAATGCGACCTGCTCGCGCAGGTCGTCGCGCTGCAGATCGAGGCTCGCCAGGCCCAGGCCGAGGCGGACCGGCGGCACGAATTGCAGCGCCTGACGGGCATGCTGCTGGCCGCGATGTCGCGGCACGACAGCGTGCCCGCCGGGCTGGCCAGCGTACCGGAGGCCCTGCTCGAGTTCGCGGACGCCACCGGCGCGGCCATCGTGCATGGCAACGAATGCCAGACCTTCGGCCAGGCTCCCAGCCGCCGGGTCGTGCAGGCCCTGTCGGCCCGGCTTGCGCGCACGGGCGGCACGGGGCTCTTCCATACAGCCAGCCTGCCCGGCGAGGCCCCCGAGTTCGCTTCGCTGCGGGACGTGGCCTGCGGCGTGCTGGCGCTGCCGATCTCGGAACTGCATGCCAACTACGTGCTCTGGTTCCGGCCGGAATGGACGCGCGGCCGCGCCCGTCCCTGGCAGGCGTGCGAGCTGGAAAGCGCGGCGGAACTGCGCACCGCCATCACCGGCATCGTGCTGCGCAAGGCCGAGGAGCTGGCAGGCCTGGCCGACGAACTCGGCCGCATCAACCAGGAACTCGAGGCCTTCTCGTACAGCGTGTCGCACGACCTGCGCGCGCCGTTGCGCCATATCGCGGGCTACGCCGACCTGCTGCGCGAATACGAGGGGCCTCGCCTGTCTGACCGGGGCGCGCGCTACCTCGACAACATCGGCGATTCGGCCCGCTTCGCCGGCAGGCTGGTCGACGCGCTGCTGACCTTCTCGCAGATGGGCCGCTCGGCCCTGCGGCCCTCGCAAATCGATCTGTCGCAGGCGCTCGAGCAGATACGCCGGGAACTCGCCCCCGACCTGGACGGCCGACAGGTGGACTGGATCATGGGCGAGCTGCCGTCCGTCCACGCAGACGCCGCCTACATGCACCTGGCGCTGCGCAATCTGTTGTCCAACGCCATCAAGTACACGCGCGGCCGCGATCCCGCGGTCATCGAGATCGGCGCCTGGCCTCGGCATGGGGGCCACGTCATCTACGTGCGCGACAATGGTGTGGGTTTCGACATGAAATATGTCGGCAAACTATTCGGCGTATTCCAGCGGCTGCATCGCATGGAAGAATTCGAGGGCACCGGCATAGGCCTGGCCAACGTCCGCCGCATCGTCGAACGCCACGGCGGCCGCGTGTGGGCCGAAGGCACTCCCGGCCAGGGGGCGACCTTCTACGTGTTCCTGCCCGGCGCCCAACCCCCTGCCGCAACCGCGGCCGACATGAAGGAGTGAGATCCCCGTCATGCTCAAGCCCATTCTGTTGGTCGAAGACAGTCCCCAGGACCTCGAATTGACCCTGATCGCGCTCGAGAGAAGCCAGCTCGCCAACGACGTGGTGGTGGCGCGCGATGGCGAGGAGGCGGCCGATTACCTGTGCCGCCGCGGGCACCATCAGGACAGGCCGGTCGGCAACCCCGCGGTCATCCTGCTGGATCTGAAGCTGCCCAAGATGGATGGACTGGAACTGCTCCAGTTCATACGCGGGGATCGCGGGCTACAGAACGTTCCCGTGGTCATGCTGACCTCGTCCAGCGAGGAAAGCGACCTCGTTCGCGCCTATGACCTGGGCGTCAACGCCTACGTGGTCAAACCGGTGAATTTTCCGGATTTCGTGCGCGCGATCGGGGAACTGGGCGTATTCTGGGCAGTGTTGAACGAGCCCCCTCCAGGCTCTCTGCGACGCACCGCCGCCCGCAGCAACCGCGATTCCCGGAGCCAGCCAACGTGAACCCGTCTCCCATGCGCGTCCTGCTTGCCGAGGACGATCCTCACGACGCGGAACTGACACTGGAACGCCTGTCGAGCTCGGGGCTCGATGTGGAGAGCGTCATCGTCAACAACGAAGCCGACTTCACCCGGGCCCTGGACGCCGGCAACTTCGATCTCGTGCTGTCCGACTTCCACATGCCGGGCTTTCCCGGCAGCGAGGCGCTGCGGATCGCGCGCAGCCACCCCACGGCCCTGCCCTTTATCTTCGTCTCGGGTGTCCTGGGAGAGGAACACGCGGTCGACATGCTCAAAGAAGGCGCGACCGACTACGTGCTCAAGCAACGCCTGGAGCGCCTGCCCATCGTCGTGAGGCGGGCGCTGGATGAAGCCCGGGAGCGGCGGTCCCGGCACGATGCCGAGCGCCGGCTGCGCGAGAGCGAAACCTATTTCGGCCAGTTGATAGATGCGCTGCGGGACTACTCGGTGGCCACGCTGTCGCTGGAAGGTACGATAGAGAGCTGGAACCGCGCGTCGGAATGGCTGTTCGGCTATCCGGCCGAAGAGGTGATCGGGCGCCCGGGCGACATGTTCAATCTCCCGCCCGAGCCAGGCCAGCCCGAGCCCGTGCCGCTACGCCAGCAGCTCGCCGACATCGGCACCGGCAACAGCCTGGCCGAGGAACGATGGCTGATGCGCAAGAACGGCGCCACGTTCTATGCCTCGGTCGTGACGACCGCCATTTTCGGCAATGGCGGCGCCGTGCGCGGCTTCTCGCGCATCGTGCGCGACATGACCGACAGCCGGGTCGCGGCCGATCTGCTGCAGGTGGCCAAGGAACAGGCCGAGGCCGCCAACCGCGCCAAGGACCGCTTCCTGGCCGTGCTGTCGCACGAGCTGCGCACGCCGCTGGGCCCGATCTACGCGGCGGCGCAGGCGCTGGACCTGCGCCAGGACCTGTCCCCCGAATGCCGCCGCAGCGTCGAACTCATCAAGCGCAACGTCGAGGTCGAGGCACGCCTGATCGACGACCTGCTCGACATCTCCAAGATCGTCAACGACAAGCTCAGCCTGCGCCTCGAACCCACCGACCTGGTCGGCATCCTGAACGGGATCGCCGAGATCTTCCGCGAGGAAGCGGCCGCGCGGCACATCGAGCTGCACTACACGCCGCTGCCCTATCCGGTCATCGTGCAGGCCGACCCGGCCCGCTTGCAGCAGATCGTCTGGAACCTGCTGAAGAACGCCATCAAGTTCACGCCGCGCGGCGGCGAAATACGCGTGACCGTGTATCAGCCGATACCCGGCAAGATCGCCGTCGACGTCTCGGACACCGGCATCGGGATTCCCCCGCAGGCGCTCAAGCGCATCTTCGACGCCTTCGACCAGGGCGAGGAAGATGCCGCCCAGTCGCGCGGCGGCCTGGGGCTGGGGCTGGCCATCGCCAGTTCCCTGGCGCAGCGCCATGGCGGCACCCTGAGCGTGCGCAGCGACGGCCAGGGCAAGGGCACGACCTTCACGCTGACGCTGGACGATCCGGCCAGCGGGGCTCCGGACGCCCCGGTCGAGCAAGCGCAGCCAGTCTCCGCGCCGCTGGTCCGCCCCGCCAGCATCCTGCTGGTGGAGGACAACGTCGATACCGCCGAAGCCATGCAGTTCCTGCTGAGCGAATACGGCTACGAGGTCGAGGTCGCGGAAAACGTGGCGGCAGCCTGCCGCTGCGTCGACGCCAAGCGCTACGACGTCCTGGTCAGCGACATGGGACTGCCCGACGGCGATGGCATCGACGTGCTGCGGCACTATGCCCCCCAGCCCGACCAGATCGCGGTCGCGCTCACGGGCTACGGCATGGAGTCCGACGTGCGCCGCTGCCTGGATGCCGGGTTCGCCTTTCACCTGACCAAGCCGCTGGATATCGATCAGTTGATCCGCGTCCTGCAACGCGAACCTCAGGGTTGATGCGCCGGCCCCTCCGGTTTTTAAGAATAGGCTAAAATCGGGCGCAAATTATTTACTAATTTGCATAAATCGCCCGGCCTCCCATGGACCGCTTCAAGCAGATCGAATCCTTCGTCTCGGCCGTCGTGCGCGGAAGCCTGTCGGCCGCGGCACGCAGCGAAGGAGTCGCTCCCGCCGTCATCGGCAGGCGCATCGACGCGCTGGAAGCCAGGCTGGGCGTCAAGCTGCTGATCCGTACCACGCGCAAGATCTCGCTCAGCGCCGAGGGCACGGAATTCTTCGAGGAATGCCAGCAGATCCTGCAGTCGCTCGAGAACGCCGAAAACAGCGTGGCGGCGGGCGGCGAACATCCCAAGGGGCACTTCCGCGTCACGGCCCCGGGCGGATTCGGCCGGCGCCACGTGGCGCCCCTGCTGCCCCGGCTGCTGGACGCCTATCCCGGCATCACGGTGACGCTGGACCTGAGCGACCGGCTGGTGGACCTGGTCAACGAAGGCTATGACTGCGCCATCCGGATCGGCGATCTGGCCGACTCCAGCATGGTCAGCGTGCGCCTGGCCGACAACCGCCGGATGGTGGTCGCCTCGCCCGCCTACCTGCGCCGGCACGGCACGCCCGAACACCCCGCCGACCTGGCGCGCCACAACTGCCTGTCCTTCGGCACCGGCGTCAACCAGGCACGCGGCTGGCTCTTCACCATCGATGGCAAGACGACGCCGCAGCGCATATCGGGTACGCTGGAATGCACCGACGGCGCCGTGCTCCATGCCTGGACTCTGGACGGGCGGGGACTGGCATGGCGATCGCTGTGGGAAATCGAGGACGACCTGAAGGAAGGCCGCCTGGTGACGGTGCTGGACCAGTTCGCCGCGCCCCCCAACGCCATCTATGCCGTGTATCCTCAGCGCAAGCACCTGCCGCTGCGCGTCCGGGTATTCATCGACATGCTGCGGCAGAGCTACGCCAAGCGCCTGCCTTAGGGCAGACGCCGCCCAGGCCGCTGCGGCCGGCCCAGAACAAAGACCAGCCATGACCAAACGCATTCCGCTTACCCTCGACTCCATACGCTGCTCGACCTGCGGGCTGGGGCAGTTCTGCCTGCCCGTCGGCATGGCCGCCGAGGATGCCGGGCGAATGGACGAACTGGTGCAGCAGCGCGTGCGGCTCGCCCGGGGCGAATCCCTCTTTCGCTTCGAGGACGGCCTGGACGCCGTCTATGGCATCCGCTTCGGCACCCTGAAGACCTATCTGGAACTGGCGGACGGCCGCCAGCAGATCACCGGCTTTCACCTGCCCGGCGAAATCGTCGGGCTGGACGGACTGGGCCGCAACAGCCATGCTTCGACCGCCATCGCGCTGGAAGACAGCGAGGTCTGCGTGATCCCGGTGCGCGACCTGTCCTCGCTGGCCAACCACCTGCCCTCGCTGCAACGCCAGCTCATGCGGCTGATGAGTCGCGAGATCGAACAAGACCAGCAGATGCTGCTGTCCCTGGGTACCATGCGCGCCGAGGAACGGCTGGCCGTCTTCCTGGTCAGCCTGTCGGAGCGCCTGGCCGCGCGCGGCTATTCCTCGTCCGCGTTCGTGCTGCGTATGAGCCGCGAGGAAATCGGCAACTTCCTGGGACTGACCCTCGAGACCGTCAGCCGTCTGTTCTCGCGTTTCGCCAAGTCCGGCGTGCTGCGCATCCAGCAGAAGCAGGTCGAGATCGTGGACATGGCGGCGCTGCGGCGCCTGGCCGGCCCCCATTGCTAGCAGGATACCGATGACCACCTCTCCCCAGGCGGGCGCCAACGCCCCCATGTTCGCCCAGGCCCGCGCGCTGGACCCGCAACGGCATGCCCACCTGCGGCTCGACCGCCAGGCCGGCTACGCCTTCTCGCGCGGCCAGACCGCCGTGCCGCTGGTGGCGACGGAGTTCGCGATGGCGGCGCGGGACCTGCCCATCGTGTTCGCCGGCGAAGAACAGATGCCCATGGCGGTACTGGGCCTGCGCAGCGCGCAGAACCTCCTGGTGGATGCCGCCGGGCGGTGGCGGCCCAACCGCTACATTCCCGCCCATTTGCGGCGCTATCCGTTCATCCTGCAGGAAGACCCGGCCAGCCAGCGCTACGCGCTGTGCGTGGACGAGGATGCCGCCCACCTGCGCAGTGCCGCCGACGACGCCCAGCCCCTGTTCGAGGATGGCCAACCCTCTCCTGTCGTCGGGGAAATGCTGCAATTCCTGGGGGAACTCCAGGCCGGGCTCGCGATGACCCGCGACTACGTCGCGGCCCTGCGGGCCGAGAACCTGCTGATCCCGCGCCAGGTGGCCGTGGACCTGCAAGGCGGCGAGCGCGTCACGCTGGACGGCTTCCTGGTGGTGGACGAGACCCGCTTCGACCAGTTGCCCGACGCCACGGTCACCGCGTGGATGCGCAAGGGCTGGCTGGCCATGACCTACTTCCATCTGCAATCGCGGCTGAACTGGGGCCACCTGGTCGCGCTGGCGCAATAGCCGCGCGGCCGTTCATGCCGCCTCGGGACACGCCGGCGGCGTCGGGCCGGCCCCCACCTTGCGCAGGCTGGCGCCTATGTGCAGGTCGGCGATCTGCCGGCGCAGCCAGGTATTGGCGCTGTCGTGGTGGTAGCGCGCATGCCAGAACTGGCGGATGTGGGTATGCGGGGTCTGGAAGGGCAGCCGCGACCAGGTCGCTCCGGCGGCATCGTCGGTAATGGCCTGGGCGATGACCTCGGGCACCGTGACGATCAGGTCCGTCTGCGCCAGGATCTTGGGCAGCACCAGGTAGTTGGGCACGCGCAGCGCCACTTCGCGCCGGTGCCCCTGCTTGCCCAGCTCCTTCTCTATCTGCAGGTCGGTCTTGTTGGCCGTGACCACCAGGTGCCGCGCCGCGAGGTACTCGTCCAGCGTGATCGCCTCGCCCGCCTTGAGGAAACCGCTGCCCATCACGCAGACGTGCTGGTCGACGAACAGGCCCTGCTGGTAGAAACCGCTTTGCAGCTCCTGCAGGTTGCCGACGGCGAGATCGGCGTCGCCGCTTTCCAGGGCCGCCCGGTAGTGTTCCCTGCTCAGGCTGCTGACCTCCAGGCTGATGCCCGGCGCGGACGACTTGAAGCGCGCCACGAGCTGCGGCAACACCAGGAACTGGGAAAAATCGGACATCAGGAGCGTGAAGCTGCGCTGGCTGGAGCCCGGATCGAATCCGCTGGCCTGCTCGAAGCCATTGCGCACCAGTTCCAACGCCCGCAGCACGCTGCCCGCCAGCTCGGACGCGTACGAAGTGGGCTCCATGCCGCCCTGCGTGCGAACGAACAGCGGGTCGTTGCATTGGTTGCGCAAGCGCAGCAGGGCATTGCTCATGGACGGCTGGGACAGTCCGACGCGTTCCCCCGCGCGAGTCACGTTGCGCTCGAGATAGAGCGCCTCGAATACCAGCAGGAGATTCAGGTCGAGCTTGTTGATGTCCATGGCAGCATGACTATATCCGCCGGGTCCCGAATAGACAATGCACGGCCAGGCGGCCCTACTGGCCGAACTCCAGCGCCACCTTGGAGCGCTTGGCGATGGCGTCCCAGCGCGCCAGTTCGGACTGGTTCACCCGCGCGAATTCCACCGAATCCAGCGGCCGCGGCTCGAACGCGGCCGCTTCCAGCCTGGCCGTCATGTCGGGTTGGCGCAGCCCTTCGGCGATGTCCCGCCCCAATTGCTCGACGATGGCCGCCGGCATCTTCGCCGGGCCATAGATGCCCAGCCAGCTGGTGACGACGAAGTCCTGCACGCCCGCCTCGGCCATGGTGGGCACGTCGGGCAACTGCTTGATGCGATACGAACTGGTCACCGCCAGCGCGCGCAGCTTGCCGCTCTTGAGCAGGGGCATCACCGGCGGCAGGTTGGAGAAGCAGAAATCGAGATTGCCGTTCACCGTATCGACCAGCGCTTCGTTGCTGCCCTTGTAGGGGACGTGCATGAGGTCGATTCCCGCGGTCGAGGCGAACAGTTCGCTGGTCAGGTGCACCGAGGTGCCCAGTCCGTTCGAACCGTAGCTGAGCGGCTTGGACGAACGCTTGGCATACGCGATCAGCTCGCGCACCGAGGTGGCGGGATGTTGCTGCGGCACGACCAGGATGTTGACGAATTCCGCGACCTGGGCAATGGGCACGAAGGACCGCACCACGTCCAGGGGCAGGTTGCGCACCGTGACGGGCGGAATCACGTTGCCGCCCAGGCCGCCGGTGATGAGCGTGTAGCCGTCGGGTGGCAGGCCGGCGACGTACTGCTGGCCGATGATGCCGCTGGCCCCGGCGCGGTTCTCGATGACCACGGGCTGGCCGTACTTGCGGGTCAGCACCTCGCCCACCAGGCGGGCGGCGACGTCGGTCACGCCCCCCGGCGGATACTGCACCACGATGCGCACGGGACGGGAAGGATATTTGTCCTGGGCGTGCAGCGCCCGCGCCCACGGCAGGGCCACCACGCCGCCCGCCGCCTTCAATGCTGTTCGACGATCCATAGTGCCTCGATACGATACGAAGAGAACGACGCGGCGCGGGATGGATTTTCCGCCGCTATTTATACTACAAATAAATACTACTTATTGACGCCCCGGACAGGAATTCATGCAAACCCTAGGACGGCTAGCGGATGAACTGCCGCACGTAGTCCTCGCCCAGTCCGACTTCCCGATAGTGGCGCCTGCACATCTCGATCTTGCTGAACACATCCTCGTAGCCGATTTGCATGCCGCGCTCGTCCAGGTAGACCATGGCGCCGCTGACGTTGAAGAAGGTGATCATTTCGTCGTCCTTGCCATCCGCGTCCACCGTCAAGGTATGGATCTCGCCCGGCGGCTCGAACACGAAGCGGCCGGCCGAGGCCACCCAATCGTGTTCCAGGTAGCGCCAGGATCCCTTGATGACGTAGCCGAACACCGGCGCGGGATGGATGTGCCGGCTCAGGACGCCCGAGCGCCGCACCCGCAGCAGGTTGCACCAGCCGCCCCCCAGGGTGTTGAAGAACAGCGGACGGAACCAGACGTTGGGCGCCTGCGGCACCCATACGCGCTCGTCGTCGGGGATGGCGTCGATCGCGATCTCGGGCAGGATGCCGGGCAACTGGGCCAGGGGTTGGGCAAACACGGTTCCGGTCATGCGGGGTCTCCTTGCCGGCCGCCGCCGGCATCGTCGGGGCGCGCCGGCGCGCGCAGGAAGTCGAAGTCGCAGCCGTGCTCGGCCTGCATCACGTGCCGCTGGTACAGCCATCGGTAGCCGCGCTGCGCGGCCGGCCGCGCGGACGTCCATGCGGCGCGGCGGCGTTCCAGCTCGGCCTCGTCCACCAGCAGGTCGATCGCGCGGCGCGCAACCGACAGGCGGATCAGGTCGCCGTTCCTGACCAGGGCCAGCGGACCGCCTGCCGCGGCTTCCGGCGAAACGTGCAGCACCACCGTGCCGTACGCGGTACCGCTCATCCGCGCGTCCGAGATGCGCACCATGTCGCGCACGCCCTGTCGCGCCAGCTTGGCCGGGATGGGGATGTAGCCCGCTTCGGGCATGGCCGCCGCCAGCGGTCCGGCGTTGCGCAGCACCAGCACGTCGTCGGGCCGCACGTCCAGGTCCTCGGCATCGAGCCGCTCGGCCATGTCTTCCAGCGTATCGAACACCACCGCCCTGCCGGTGTGCTCGAACAGCGCCTCGTCCGCCGCGGCGCGCTTGATCAGCGCGCCATTGGGCGCGAGCGAGCCGGACAGGGCCAGCAGCCCGCCCTCGGGCTTGAGCGGTTCGGCGCGCGGCCGGATCACCGCGCGGTCCACCCAGGCGTCGCCCTGCTCGTCCAGCAGTTCGCCTACCGTGCGGCCGGTCACGGTCAGGCAGTCCAGGTGCAGCAGGTCGCGCAACTCGCGCAGGATGGCCTGCACGCCGCCGGCCGCGTACAGGTCTTCCATGTAGTGCGAGCCCGTGGGCTTGAGGTCGACCAGTACCGGCGTCTCTTCCGACAACCGGTTCAGCCGCGCGGCGTCCACCGGCAGCCCGAGCCTCCCGGCGATCGCCGTCAGGTGCAGGACCGCATTGGTCGAACCGCTGATCGCCAGCAGCACGCGCAGCGCGTTGTCCACCGACTTGCCGGTCACGATGGCATCGGGCCTCAGGCCTTCCCGCGCCAGGCGGACCGCCTGCGCGCCCGTGGCCTCGGCGGCCCGCAAGCGGTCGGCGTGGACCGCCGGGATCGCCGCCGTATGCGGCAGCATCATGCCCAGCGCCTCGGCCACGCAGGCCATGGTGCTGGCCGTACCCATGACCGCGCAAGTCCCTGCCGTGGTCGCCAGATTGCCTTCGATCGCGCCGATCTCGTGCGCGTCGATGGCACCCGCGCGATAGCGGCCCCAGTGGCGCCGGCAGTCGGTACAGGCGCCCAGGCGCTCGCCCCGGTGGCGCCCGGTCATCATGGGCCCCCCCACCAGTTGGATGGCGGGACATCCGGCCGACAGCGCCCCCATCAGCTGCGCGGGTACCGTCTTGTCGCAGCCCCCCACCAGCACCACCGCATCCATGGGCTGGGCGCGGATCATCTCCTCGACGTCCATCGACATCAGGTTGCGGAACATCATGCTGGTCGGATGCAGGAACGGCTCGCCCAGCGAGATGCTGGGGAATTCCATGGGCAGCCCGCCCGCCGCCAGCACGCCCCGCCTGACCGCCTGGACCAGCTCGGGAAAATGCCGGTGGCAGTTGTTGAAATCGCCGCCCGGATGCGCGATGCCGATGACGGGCCGTGCCAGCGCCTCGCGCGTGTGCCCCATGGACAGGGCGAACGAGCGACGCAGGAAGCGCGCGAATTCGGTGTCGCCGTAGTGGGTCAGGCCCCGGTCCAGGCCCCTGGGCGGATCGTCATGCATGGGCCGCTCCCATGCCATCGCGCACGGCCGGGTTCACCATGGCGCGCGGCTGTCGTCCCGCCAGGGCATCGAGCAGGTTGGCCACCGCCAGTTCCATCATCGCGCGCCGCGTCTCCACCGTGGCGCTGCCCGCATGCGCCTGCAGCACCACATTGGGCATCGCGCACAGCGGACTGGCCGGGTCCAGCGGTTCGCGCTCCATCACGTCCAGTCCCGCGCCCGCGATGCGGCCTTCCTGCAGCGCGCGGATCAGCGCGGCCTCGTCCACCACCGGTCCACGCGACGTATTGACCAGATAGGCCGAACGCTTCATCGCCGCGAATTCGCGCATGCCTACCGAGCCGCGCGTCTCGGCGGACAGGGGGACATGCACGCTCAGGAAATCGGCCTCGGCCAGCAGTTCATCGCGCGAACGGTAGGCCGCCAGCCCCAGTTCCTCGGATGGCGTGTCGCGGTTGCGATTGTGATAGACCACCCGCATGTCGAAGGCCTGCGCGCGCCGCGCCACCATGCGGCCGATGCGCCCCATGCCCAGCAGCCCCAACGTCTTGCCCGCCAGGTCAGCGGTCAGCGGCGCGGGTCCCTTCAGCCAATCGCCCCGGCGCACGTAGGCATCCCCCTGCACCATATCCCGCGCCAGGCAGATCACGAACCCCATGGTGAGATCGGCTACCGCGCGATCGAGCACGCCTGGCGTATTGCAGACCAGCACGCCGCCGCGCGTGGCGCGTGGCACGTCGATGTTGTCGTAGCCCACGGCGAAGTTGGACACCACCGATACGGCCGGCAACGCGTCCAGCGCATCGGCGTCCATCGGGGTGCGTACCGTGCACAGCACACCGCGCGCCGCCTCGCGGTCGGCGGCGGACACGGCCTGGTCCAGGCGCTGGCCGATGGGGACGTCGACGATCCGGCAGGCCGCCTCGATGGCCGAACGCAGGTCGGGCGGCACGGGTGCGCTGACGATGACAGTAGGTAGGGATTGCGGCATGGCACTTCTCCGGATCAGACGGACGAACGAATGCCGTGCTCGCGCGCGCACGCGCGGACACGAGTGAAAATGGAACGGCAGGGATGGAACGAGCGGGCGTAGCCGGCCCGGGTCAACGCGCGGGCTTTTCCTGGATGGCGCTGCGCAGGCGCGTTTCGGTGTTCTCGACGTGGACCCGCGCGCATTGCCGCGCCGCTTCCGGATCGCCCTTCTCGATGGCGGCCAGCAACCGGGCATGCTCTTTCTGCGCCAGGGCGCCGCGCCCCGATACCTTGGCCGACCGGCTGCGCGAGACCTCCAGGTTCTTGCGCAGCAGGACCGCCAGGAAATCGAAGAACATGATGTAGTTGCGATTGCGGGTCGCACGCGCCACCGCCCGGTGAAAACGCAGGTCCGCGTCCACCCCGCGCGCGATCTCGCCGCTGTCGATGGCCTTGCCCATCTCCGACAGCGCGGCACGCATCTCGGCCAGGTCCTCGGACGTGCGGCGCTCGGCGGCCAGCGCCGCCGCTTCGATCTCGAACCCCCGGCGCAACTCGACGATGCCCAGGGTCTGCTCGACGTCCTCCTCGCTGGCCGCATGCATGCGCAGCACCGACAGGGGCGTATTCGCGATCACCGCCAGGCCACGGCCTTGCTTGCTGCTGACGATGCCTTCGGCCTTCAGGCGCGAGACGGCCTCTCGCAGCACGGTGCGGGATACGCCCAGCCGGTCGGCGATCACCTGCTCGGGCGGCAGGACTTCGCCAAGCTGGTATTGCCCGCCGGTGATCTCGTCCATCAGCATCCGTGTGATGCGCTCGGTCAGGTTGGGTTCGGCGCGCGCGGGCTCTGGCGTGTCTTTGAGCAGGGCCATGGGAGTCTCCTTTGTACGATAATAGCATTAGACTCCCTCCTCCCATTCGAAGCAGAACCCCTGGCGGCGCAATGCCGGGCCAACGCCGCCATAGGCATCGGCGGCGTAGCGGCTGGATACCGCATCCGACCAGCTCTGCGCGCCTTCGCGCCCCAGGCCGCGCGAATAGGCGTCCATATCTGCGTCCAAGGCATCGATGGCCCCCGCCACCCGGTCGCGGTCATAGGCTTCCGCATGCCAGCTCGCTTCCAGCGCCATGCGGGGCTTGCGGACCTCGGACGCCGTGTTCAGGTATCCCAGGCACACCCCGGCCAGCGGCGCGACCAGGCGCGGCAGGCGCAGCAGTTCGATGACTTCGAGCATGCCGCGGCGCACGCCGCCGATCGGGCAGACCCCCAGCCCGGCGGCGCGCGCGGCCGCCATCATCGTGCCCATCAGGATGCCCGTGTCCAGCGCGCCGATCAGCACGCTGTTGACGTTGTCCAGGACGGCCTGGCGGCGGCCATGGCGGCCGGCCGCCAGCTCGGTCTTGTAGAAATCCATCAGCAGCACGACGAACACCGGCGCGCGCGCTATCCAGGCCTGGTTGCCGCTGCAGCGCGCCAGCGCTGCCTTGGTCCGCGGGTCCCGCACCGCGACCCAGGACACGTTCTGCGCATTGTTCCAGGTGGGTGCCCGGCGGGTGGCCTCGAACACGGCGGCCAACGTGTCGTCGCCCACCGGGCGGTCGGAAAAATCGCGCTCGCTCCGGTGCGCGCAAAGATGTTCCAGCACGGGATTCATGGTGTTCTCCATGGATATGATTATAGTATAATCATATTTAATCTCGCCACCGATGTTTTTCTTCAGGAGCCGTTCCGCCATGCCGCATGCCGATTTCATCCACATTCCCGTGCCCCAGGGCAAGTCCCCCATCAGCCGCGCGGTTGGCGTTCCGCCCGGCGCCATCACCTACTACCTCAGCGGGCAGATGCCCACCGTGGTGGATCCCGCCGCTCCCGCCGACAGCCGCCAGGCCTATGGCGATACGCGCACGCAGACGCGCACCACGCTCGAACGGCTCGACGGCATCCTGCGCGACCTGGGCATGTCCATGCGCAACGTGGTCCACGTCCGCGCCTGCCTGGTCGCCGATCCCGACAAGGGCAACCGGATGGACTTCGAGGGTTTCAACGCCGGCTATGCCGACTTCTTCGCCAGCCAGCCGGACGGGCATCCGGCGCGCATGGTGTACCAGGTGGCTGGACTGGTGAATCCCGGATGGCTGCTGGAAATCGAGGCCATGGTCGCCCGCTGAGCGCGTGGCCGGCCGGTAGGCCGGCCATCGCGGGCCGCTCAGGCCAGGGTGTAGGCCGTCTTCACGGTGGTGTAGAACTCGGCCGCATAGGTCCCCTGCTCGCGCGGTCCATAGCTCGATCCCTTGCGGCCGCCGAACGGCGCATGCGGATCCACCCCGGCCGTCGGGCAGTTCACCATCACCATGCCGGCCTGGGCATGCCGCTTGAAGTGCGTGGCATGCTTGAGCGAGGTCGTGCAGATCCCTGCCGACAGGCCGAACTCGGTATCGTTGGCCAGGGCCAGCGCCTCGTCATAGTCCGCCACGGGAATCACCGCCGCGACCGGTCCGAAGATTTCCTCGCGGCAGATGCGCATGTCGTTGGAACAATCGGTGAACAGCGCCGGCTCCAGGTAGTAGCCCTCCCTGGCGCGCGCCACCCGCCGGCCGCCCTGGGCCAGCGTGGCGCCTTCGTCGCGGCCGATGCGCAGGTATTCCTCGTCCTGCTGCAACTGGCGCGCATCCACCACCGGCCCGATGTCGGTGCCGGGCGCCAGCGCGTCGTCCACGCGCAGCGCGGCCATGCGCTCCTTCATCGCCCGCACGAAGCGCTCGTGAATGCCGCGCTGGACGATCAGCCGGCTCGACGCGGTGCAGCGCTGTCCGGTCGAGAAAAAAGACCCCTGGACGGCGCACTCGACGGCCTGGCCCAGATCGGCATCGTCCAGCACGACCAGCGGATTCTTGCCGCCCATTTCCATCTGCACCTTGGCCAGCCGCCGCGTGGCGGCCTGCGCCACCTGCCTGCCGGTCGCCACCGACCCGGTGAAGCTCAGCGCGTCGATGCGCGCGTCGTCCAGCATGGCCTGTCCGACCACGGCGCCGCGTCCCATGACGAGATTGAAGACCCCCTCGGGCAGGCCGGCGCGGCTGATGATCTCCGCCAGCGCCCACGCGCTGCCGGGCACCAGGTCAGCCGGCTTGAAGACCACCGTGTTGCCGTACGCCAGTGCCGGGGCGATCTTCCAGGCGGGGATGGCCAGCGGAAAATTCCATGGCGTGATCAGCCCCACGACGCCCACGGGTTCGCGCGTGACCTCCACGTCCACGCCGGTCCTGGCCTGGGGCAGCCGGTCGCCCCGCACCCGCAGCGCCTCGCCGGCGAAGAAGCGGAAGATGGCGGCCGCGCGCACCGTCTCGCCCACGGCCTCGGGCAGGGTCTTGCCCTCCTCGCGGGCCAGCAGCCGCCCCAGTTCGTCCTTGCGCCGCAGGAGCTCGATGCCGATCGCATCCAGGCATTCGGCGCGCTGCGTGGCGCTGGCCAGGCCCCATCGGTGGGCCGCGTCGCGCGCCGCGGCGATCGCCAGGTCCACCTGCGCCGGGGTGGCGTGCGCGTATTCGCCGACCAGGTCGGCCACGTCGGAAGGATTGATGTCGCGCGTGGCGCCCTCGCCTTCCAGCCATTGTCCCGCTATGTAGTTCGCATGCATGTCTTCGATTCTTCCGTGGCTGGCGCCGCTCAGGGCAGCATGACCTCGATCAGTCGCGGTCCGCGTTCGGCCATGGCGCGCCGGAACGAGCGCCGCAATTCGCTTACCGTCGTGGCGCGTTCGGCATGGACGCCGAAACCCGCGGCCATGCCCAGCCAGTCCAGGTCGGGGCGCGAGAGCTGCAGCAGGTCCCTCACCGGCGGCGAAGCGAGTTCATAGCCGTTGCGGCGCATCTCGTCGATCAGGATGTTGTAGCGGCGGTTGGACGCGATGAGGATGGTCACGTCGGCGTTCTCGCGCGCCATCGACCACAGGGCCTGTACCGTGTAAAGCGCGCTGCCGTCCGATTGCAGGCCCACGACCTTGCGGTCCGGCGCGGCGATGGCGGCGCCGAACGCGGCCGGTATGCCCTGGCCGATCGCGCCGCCGGTCAGCACGATGCTGGCATGGCGCGCGGTCCGCGCGGCAATGGCGTTGAAGGGGAAGGCCAGGGTCTTGCCCTCGGCCGAGATGATGGCCTGTTCCGGCAGCCAGGCGGCCACCACCCGCGCGGCGCTTTCGGGCGTCAGGTCCTCGCCCAGGTCCTGGTCGCTCACGCGCTCGGCCGGCGCCAGGCCGCGCCGGGCCAGCTTCAGGTCGTCGGCCAGGGCCGCCAGCGTGGCGGAGCCGCCCCGCCCTTCCTGGCACAGCTCGACCATGCGCGCCGGATCGCCCAGGTAGCTGGGATAGCCCTCCACGCCGAAGAAGGCCACCGGCCGCCTGGCGCCGACCAGCGCCACGAGCTCGAAGCCCAGCAGATAGGCGTGGGCCTGCTCGGCAGCGGGATTGAAGCGGCGGATGGCCGGCAGGCCGCCGCCGTGTTCGCTGCGCGCGGGAAAAGTCTCGCCCACGACCTCGACGTTGGCCAGGCCCTGGAACCGCAATGCTTCCATCAGCGCCGGCTCGTGCAGGGCGTCGCCGCCCAGCAGCAACAGGGTCTTCCTGCCCGCGGCGACATGTGCCGCCACCTGTTCGACCAGGCTGGCTTCCAGCACCGCCGGAGAGTCCGGCACGCGGGCGGCGAACACGGGCTCGTCCATCGCCGCCGCCTGCAGGTCCATGGGCAGGATCAGGGTATGGATGCCTCCTTGCGGCGCCATCGCATTGGCCAGGGACTGGCGTACCGACATCACCAGCGACGCGGGCGAATCGGCCCGGTAGACGCCGGCCGATACCGGCCGCGCCAGCGACTCGATATCGCTGGCCAGCGGCGGATCGGCCTCGACGTGCCAAGACATGTGCTCGCCGATCACGTTGTAGACCGACGAGCCGGCTCGCCGGGCGTTGTGCAGGTTGGCGATGGCGTTGGCGAACCCGGGTCCCAGGTGGGTCAGCGTCATCGCCGGCGTGCCGCGCATGCGGTAATAGCCGTCGGCGGCGCCGGAACATACGCCTTCGAAGGCGCACAGGATGGGCCGCACCTGCGGCACGGCATCCATCGCGCCGACGAAGGGCAGTTCGGTTGTGCCGGGATTGGCGAAACAGACCTCGATGCCGGAGGCGGCGGCGCTGCGCAGCAGCCATTCGGCACCGGTCTGCCGGGTGGGAACGTTCATGCCACCAGCTCCTGCCGGGTCGCCTCGACCAGCGCGGCGTCGATGATGTCCATGCCCCGTTCGAACAGGGGCATGGGCGTGTTGAGCGGGAACAGGAAACGGATCACGTTGCCGTAGCTGCCGCATACCAGCAGGATCAACCCGCGCGCCAGCGCGTGCTCGCGCACGGCCTGGGCCAGCGCGGCCGAGGGCCGCCCCTGTTCGTCCAGCAGTTCCATGGCCAGCATGGGACCGAGGCCGCGTACCTGGCCGATGCAGCCATGCCGGGCCCGCGCCGCCTCCAGGCGCCCACGCATCACGCGGGCCAGCTCGTTGCCGGACTCGAGCAGGTTTTCCTGCTCGAACACATCCAGGACGGCATGCGCGGCGGCGATCGCCAGCGGCGCGCCCGCGTAGGTGCTGCCCAGGCCGCCGGGCGCCACGGCATCCATGACCTCGGCACGCCCGACCACGGCCGACAGCGGCATGCCGCCGGCCAGGCTCTTGGCCACCGTCGTCAGGTCCGCCGCCACGCCGAAGTGTTCCATCGCGAACATCTTCCCGGTACGCCCCATGCCGCACTGGATCTCGTCGGCGATAAGCAGCATGCCGTGCCGGTCGCACAGCGCGCGCAGTCCGCGCATCAACGCCTGGGGCGCCGGATGGAAGCCGCCCTCCCCCTGCACGGGCTCGATCACGATGGCGGCCACGCGGGCGGCTTCGACGTCGTAGCGCAGCAGGTCCTCGAGCGCGGCCAGGGACCGGGCCACCGCCTCGGACGTGTCGGCGGACGGAAACGGCACGCGATAGACGTCTCCCGGGAATGGACCGAAACCCGTCTTGTAGGGCGCGACCTTCCCGGTCAGCGCCAGCCCCATCATCGTGCGTCCATGGAAGGCGCCGGTGAAGCCGATGACGGCGGTCCTGCCCGTGGCCGCGCGCGCGATCTTGACCGCGTTCTCCACGGCTTCCGCCCCGGTGGTGAAGAACACCGTCTTCTTGTCGAAATCGCCCGGCACCAGCGCGTTCAGGCGCTCGGCCAGCCTCACGTAGGATGCGTAGGGCACGACCTGATAGCAGGTGTGCGTGAAACGCCGCGCCTGCTCGACGATGGCGGCCTCCACCCGGGGATGCCTGTGGCCGACGTTCAGCACGCCGATGCCGCCGGCGAAGTCGATGTAGCGGCGCCCCGTCTCGTCGGTCAGTTCGCTGCCCGCCGCCTGCGCGGCGTAGATTTCCGTCACCAGGCCCACGCCTCGCGGGCAGGCCGCATTCTTCCTGTCGGTCCAGCTCGCGGTCACGACCCTTCTCCCTGTTGGTTGGCGTCGGCCAGGCCGACGATGTCCTGCGCGAACACGGTCTGTTCGGCATCGCCGACCAGTTCCGGCTCGGACGGATGCTCCACGTAGCGGCAGATCAGCCAGACGCCGTCCTGCGGGTTCTCGACCAGCTCCACGACCGCCCCTTCGTTGGTACGCAGCCGGGCTCCCGGCTTGATGTGGATCAGATTCAGCGCATTGTGTCCGCTCATGCTTCACCCTTCGGCGCGGATGTTGGCCAGCCGCGCCACCTCTTTCCACCGCGCCAGCTCGGCGCGGTTGAAGGCGGCATAGGCGGCCGCATCCTTGGTCGAGACCTGGAATCCCACGGTCTCGAAACGCTGCACGTTCTCGGGCTGCTGCGCGCCGCGCACGATGACCTCGCCCAGCTTCCTGACGACGTCGGCCGGCGTGCCGGCGGCCGCGTAGGCGCCCAGCCAGCTGGTCACGACGAAGTCCGGCATGCCCGACTCCACCATGGTCGGCACGTCGGGCAGTTCCTTGGTGCGGTTGGCGCTGGTCACCGCGATGGCGCGCAGCGTGCCTGCCTTGACCAGCGCGTTGACCGCGGGCGCGTTGGCGAATGCCATGTGGACGTCGCCGTTGCGCAGGCCCGAGATGACCTCGCCGCTGGACCGGTAGGGAATGTGGATCACCTTCGTGCCGGCCTGGAGGTTGAACAGCTCCGAGGTGAAGTGGGCCGAGGTGCCTACGCCGTTCGTGGCGTAGTTCAGCTTGCCGGGATTGGCCTTGGCGTACGCGATCAGTTCGCTCACGTTGCGCGCTTTCACGTCGCGCCCCACCAGCAGCACATTGACGAACTCCGCCACCTGCGCCACCGGCGTGAAGCTCGCCTGCGGGTCCACCGGCAGGTTGGGATTCAGGATGACCGGCAGGATCAGGCCCCCCAGCCCGCCCGACAGCAGCACGTGGCCGTCGTGCGGCTGTTGCAGCACGTATTGCTGGGCGATGGTGCCCGTGCCGCCGCCCTTGTTCTCGACGATGGCGGGCTTGCCGAATTCCTTGCTCAGGATTTCCGCCATCAGCCGGCCGGCGATGTCGGTCACGCCCCCCGGCGGATAAGCGACCACGACCTTCATCATGCGCGACGGAAAGCCGTCCTGGGCCCACGCGGGACAGCCGCCCAGCGCCGCGGCGCCGGCCAGCATCTTCAGCACATCTCGACGATCCATGTTTCGTTACCCCCAGTCAGAAGAAGACGGTCAGCGCCTTGCCCAGCAGCACGGTCTGGTCCAGCAGGATCTCGCGCCGCAGGACCTTCCAGCCCGAGTCGGTGCGGCGCAGCGTGTCGTTGCGCTTGCCGACGAACCAGGCGACCTCGGTATCCAGGCGGTTCTGGTAGACGATGAAGCGCGACCGGGTCCGGACTTCCTCCTCCAGCCCGGCGCCGGAGGTCTCCAGGATGCGCACGTTGGTCAGGAGGTGCGAGGTGCGCGAGGCCGGCTCCTCGGCCCAGTGCATGCCAGTGTTGATCTGCTCCACGCGCTGGCGCAGCGTCTGGATGCCTTCGTCGAACCACGCCGCTTCCACGCCCTCGCGGGTGCGTTCGCGCTCGCGGTTGTCACGCCTGACGTTGCGCGCGATGGGCATCCAATAGCGGATGTCCTCGTGCAGCAACGTCAGCCATTCGTCGAAGCGGCGCTCGTCCAGCAGGTCGGCCTCGCGGTAGAAGAACTGCTCGATCTCGCGCAACAGGAAGGCATGGTCGGTATTCAGGTGAGTGTCGGTCATGGCGCGCTCCGCTTATTCGTCGTAGGTGGGCATGAGTTCGTCCCACGAGCGCCCTTCCATGAACTGCGCCCATCTCGCGTAATAGTTCCGGTTGTTCTCTTCGGTGAACTCGCCCGTCGTCACCGCGCCGCGCAGGCCGGGCACGGGCTTGGCGTGTCCGATGCCCATCTGGTAGTTGTAGTGCAGCGTGCGGGCGATGGTCCCGGTGCTCGACTCGGTGGCGTAGCACCAGTTCTCCATGTCGTCGGACTCGGTCATGCCGCCCGGCCCCGAATAGCGCAGGTAGTAGGCGCGCGCCGCGTCCTTCACCTCCTGCGGGGCGTCCTTGTCCACGAGATAGATGCGCCACATCTCGGTCTCGGTCGCGCTGACCGGGTGGAATACCGCGATGGTGCGCGGCTGGCGGCCGTGCACCGCCATGTTGGGAAATATGGTGCCCACGCTGTGCAGCACGCGCATGGTGCCGGCCAGGTTCTTCTCGCGCTCCTCGTATACCTTGCGGTAGTACTGCTCCACCTCGGGATAGTTCGCGAAGATCGGCGTGTACGGGTTCTCTTCGTAGTACGGCGCGCGGCCGACCAGCCCGTGCCCCAGGTCCTTGAAGGAGATCGACACGCGATGGGGCGTGGGATCGCGCCGGCCCTTGCCGCCCGGTCCGATGCCCACGACGTCCACCGAGCGGTGGCTGATGTCGTGGTAGAGATCGGCGTTGAAGTTCTCGGCCGCGGTCTTCCAGTTGCAGGGAATGCGCCACTTCTGCACGCCGCCTATCATCTCCGATCCGCCGGGACTGCCATCACGATGGTCCAGGGCGAAATCCAGGTACAGCTTCATGTCGCCCAGGTACTCTTCGAACGACGGCGCGTTCTCGTCCCAGGTGGCCCAGATCGTGCCCTTGTAGTTGACCAGCTTGGCCACCGACTTCAGGCCCCAGTTCTTCTTGTCCAGCTCGCCGTAGTAATGGGTCTTGAAGCCCGGCACGCCCACCAGCTCGCCAGCCCGCTCCACCAGCTTGCCGTCGGTGGAATAGCTCCAGCCGTGGTAGGGACAGGTGAAGGTGCGATTGTTGCCCTGGTCGTAGCGGCACAGCCGCATGCCGCGATGCAGGCAGCTGTTGAGCAGGACCTGGAGCTGCCCCTGCCGGTCCCGGGTCAGGATGACCGAATCATTGCCCATCCGGCTGACGAAGTAATCGTCGGGATTGGGCACCATGCTCTCGTGCCCGACGAACAGCCAGGCCCGGGAGAAGATGCGCTCCAGTTCTTCTTGGAAGATGTCTTGGTTGACGTAGACTTCGCGGCTGACCGTGCCCTGCTCGGCATCGACCAGTTGCTGCGGGGACCACTTCCGACTCATGTATCGTTCTCCGGAATGCGTGAACGGCGGCTGGAATGCGGGCGCGGCCGGATGGCGCGCCGGCGTCCTGCCGGACATGTGTCAAAGGTAGAGGCGAGGCCTTCGGGTGTCTACGCAGCCCCAGCCATACCGGGTATGGCTGACGTGAATATCGGCCCCGCGCCCGCGTGGCGGGGCGTCCTCAGCGCAGGACCATTTGCGCGCCGTAGCGGGACAGCAGGCCCCGCGCGGCCCGGACTTCCCACAGCCCGTCGCCGCCCTGCACGCGCGCCATCATGCGGGCCATCAGGGCCAAGTGCCCGGCGTCGGGGACGGGACAGGCGTAGCGCACCAGGTTGGTCAGCGCACGCAGCGCCAGCAGCGGAGAATCCAGCGCGCAGGCGGTTTCCAGCGCCCGCTCCAACCATGGCCGGAACACGCTGGCCGGCTGTCCCTGGCGGAACAACTGCTTGCCCTTGATGCGCTCGAACTCGGACTGGAGGTAGCGGGCCTGGGTCTGCGTGACTTCGCGCAGCCCATGCGTGGTGGCGTCCAGCCCGGCGCCGACGTCCTCCACCAGGTCGCATGCATCGGTCCACCGCGCGACCAGCAGGGGCGCGATCCCCTTCATGATGGCGGGAATCCGCTGCACGCACGAGGCCATCTCCGCCAGCGCCGTGGCGTCTCCGCGCACGGCCTTGACCCAGGCCTCGCTGGTCTCGGCGCAGACGGCCCACAGCGGCGTTCCCATCTCGCGCGCGATCTGCAAGGCTTCGGACGACAGGGTGGCGACCTCGTCGACCTCGCGGTTCAGCCGGTGCAGCTCGGTGGCCGACACCAGCGCGTACAGCAGCGAATAGCGGTGGCCGATGCGCCGCGCATGCGCCACCGATTCACGAGAGGCCTGCAAGGCGTCCTCGACCCTGCCGGTATGCCAGCAGGCGATGGACAGGACGGCCAGGTTGGTGACGCGGGCGTCCTCGCCCAGGGCCAGGTTGGCATGCTGGGGCTGGTAGGCCTTGGCGCCGTGTTCGAGATCCGCCACCGCCTCGGCAAAGCGCCCCAGGAAGAAATGGCTGTAGCCCCGCGCATAGTAGGCGTGGGACAGCAGGTTGGGATCCCCGGCGGTGCCCGCCATCCGCAGCAGCGTTTCCGCCAGCGTCAGCGTCATCGAGAAATTGGCCCATGAGCTGGCGCTGGTCCACAGCCCCCAATAGATCGGGAACAGCCGGGGGTCGTCGCCCAGCGGCTGCGCCAGGGTCAGCGCCGAGCGGAAGGTCTCCACCGCCTGCTCGGAACCGAAACCGTAGAGCGCGCACAATTGGATGCCGAACTCCATCCGGATGCGCAACTCCTCCATGATGGCGTCGATGCCCTCGCCCTGCCGCTCGAACCATTCCAGCGCGCTGCGATAGTAGCTGACCGCCTCGCGATATGCGCATTGCGCGGCCGCCTTGCGCGCGGCCTCCAGCAGGTACTTGACGGCGGGCGCGCGGCTGCCGGCGCCGGAGTAATGCCAGGCCAGCACCTCCGGGTTGCCCTCGGCCAGGCTGGATTCGAGCCGCCGGGCCAGGCGCGCGTGCGCCTGGCCCCGCGCCACGCGCGTCTGCGACTGGTAGGCCGCCTCGCGCAGCAGGGTATGGCGGAAGGCGTAGGCCTTTTCGTCGCAGCGCACGATGATGTTCTGGCGCAGCATGATGGCCAGCGCCTCGGCCAGCTCGGCGCGAGGCTCGCCCGTGGCGTCGGCCAGCAGGTCCAGCGTGAACTCGCCGCCCACTACCGAGGCGAATTGCGCGACGGGGCGCGCGCGGCCCACGCTGTCGATGCGAGCCATCAGCAAGTCCTGCAGCGAAGCGGGCAGCGACCACGGCGCGGACGGATCCCGCCGGTCCGCCAGCACGTCGCGGGTCAGTTCCTCGGCATACAGCGGAATCCCTTCCGAACGCTTGATGATGTCGCGCAACAGCTCCGCGTCGATGTCCTCGCCATCGGCCACCGCGTGCACCAGGTCCACCACGGCGAAATCGTCCATGGGCCCCAGGTCCAGATGATCGACCGCGACCGTGTGCTTCCACGGCGGCACGAACTCGGGCCGGGCGGTAATGAGCAGCATCCGGTCGGGCAAAGGATGCTCCACGAGCAGGGCCAGGACGTCGCGCGTGGAAGGATCGGCCCAATGCACGTCGTCGAAGCAGATGACACCGCCTTCGGGCACCATGACCCGCAGCAATTCGTGGCACAAGGCGCCGATCTCGTCCACCGCGCCGGGCATGCCCGGGCCGGGTGTACCCGCCTGTGCCCCGACCATCATGCGCTGGCCGATCGTCTCGAGTATGCGCTGCGCGCTTTCGGGCAGGGATGACGGTTCGGCGGCAAGGCGCTCGCAGGCGCGCATCCATCGCACGAAGGGGTGATAGGGCATCTGCCTGAGCTCGGACGAGCATTGCAGGACGACGCGCTCGACCTGCAGGGTGTCGCAGAAATGCTCCACGAGAAAGGACTTCCCGAGCCCCGCCTCGCCGCGCACCAGGCCGACGTAGCACCCTCCCCGGTGGTAGGCGTCGACGAGCCGCGCCATTTCCTCGTCCCGCCCGCAGAACGCGCGCGCAGCGTCCTGCCGTTCCGGGGAATGCTTGCCGCTGACCAGGAAAACCTGCACCTCGACACCGCGGGACCAGTCGGTCAGCTGTCCCGCCGGCTCGATACCGTACTCGTCGCCCAGCAGGTGCAGGGTGACGTCGCTGACGGCCACGCCGGCCCCGCCGGCCATGGCGCCAAGCTGGAGCGCCAGGCGCGACACCATCCCGCCCGCGTCGGGAACGTCGTTCTCGGCGGAACTGATGGCGATGCCGGTATGCACGCCCAAGGCGACGCGCACCGGCAGGCTGCTTTCCTCGTCGCCCCAATGCCGCGACCAGATGCTGTTGTGGCACACCAGCGCCGCCGTCACGGCGCGCCGCGCGGAATCCTCTTGCGCGAAGGGATAACCGAAATAGGCCAGCAGCCCGCTGGGCATGCGCACGACGTGGGCACCCGCGGCCCGCAGCGTCGGTTCGCAGCAGGCCATCAGCTGATGCTGGACCTCGGCGATGTCCTCGGGTTCGCCGGTCACCTCGAATTCGCAGGAAAGCACGGTCAGCTGGCGGCGCTCGCCCATCGGCGCCTGCCGGCGCGCTCCGGCCTCGCGGCCCGCGCCAGGCGCCTCGAGCAGCGCCGCCACCGAGGCATCCGGCGTGGTTCCCAGCTCCATGTCGAGCAGATGGCGATAACGCTGGAACTCGCGCCTTGCCCGATCCAGCTGGCCGGCCTTCACCAGCAGACGCAGCATCTGATGCCAGGCCGTGTCGTCCAGCGGCGCGACGGTCACCCATTGCTCGGCGCATTCGATACCGGCCTGCAGGTTCCCTTCCCGCTCGTGGCTCTCGACCAGCATCCCCAGTGCCTGGAGATAGCGCTGATGATATTGCTCCCGGCGCATCTGCACCCAATTACCGAAGTCGGGCGCATCGTCCAGCTCCAGCCCCTGCAGGAATTCGCCGCGATACAGCGCCACCGCATGCGCGATGCGCTCGGAGTCGATCACCGCACCCATGGCCAGCGCGCGCTGCTCCCCATCCAGCACGGAAGTGAAGGCTCCGACATCGGTCCACAAGCCGGCCTCGGCGCGCAGCCTGAGCACGTCGCGGCTGCTTTCGATCGCATCGGGCTTGAGGGCGTCCTTCAGCAGGAACAGCATGCGCCGCAGGTTTTCCCGGCCGGCCTGCACGCTGGCGTCGGGCCACAGCATGAAGGCCAGCGCCTCGCGCGTATGGAAGCCGCCCTCGAGTGCCAGGTACGCCAGCAACGCTCTTGCCTTGTTGTAACGAATGGAAAGCGGTCCATCCGCGCTTTCCATGGCCAGGGGCCCCAACAGGTACAAAGAGAGCGAAGATCGCATAGCCTCGTGGATTCCGCGCAATAGATGTCTGAAGAGAACCGTGCCGGGAGCGAGCCCGCCAGGCTTACCGCCGCGGCCGAGTCCCAAGCTTACGGTTCATGCGTGACGGCTGTTTCAAGCCGCGCGCCGAAGCCTTTTCGTGGCCCCTTATTTTGCGTTTGGGTGACTTAAATACATCATTTATAGACCGCTTGCTAGAGGTTGTCGTTCCGCGAATCTTTTCCAATTGAAAAGAATGTCACAATCATGCGAACTTGGCATGTGCAACATGTTTCAGTCGGTTTTACGCTGACAAAAAGACAAGACATGAATCGCCGCAGCGAAGGCAGGCCCGCGCTCGGCGGGCCGGGCAGCTCAGTGCACGCGCCGCGCCTTGGCGGCGATCAGCGCGGCGAAGAAGGCCGCGAGTACGAACGCAAGAAATGCGCCCAGGTAGGGCCCCTGCCGCAGGCCCGCATCCAGCATCACGCCAAAGGCAAGCGGTGCCAACGCCGAACCCGTGTCCATGCCGGAGTACACCAATCCGTAGACCGAGCCCGTGGCGCCGCGCGGCGTGACCCGGCGTACCAGCATGTCGCGGGACGGCCCCGCGACGCCCGCGCACAACCCCGCCAGGGCGACGCAGGGTACCGCCGCCGCCACCGGCAGCCAGCCGGTGGCCAGCAGGGCCAACAGCGCGCCGGCCGCCACGAAGGACATGCCGACGATGCGCTCGCTGTAGGGACCGCTGGAGACCAGGAATCCGCCCAGCACCATTCCGCAGGCGCCGGCCACCATGTAGCCGGACAGCGCGGTACTGGCGGTCACGCTGGAGATGCCGTAGATGGAACCCAGGATGGGAATGGTGTAGTTCTGGACCGCCGAGATCGCGACGGACGAAAACATGAAGAACAGGAAGGCCCCCCAGACCACGGGGTTGATCAGCAGCGCGCCCAGCGACGTACCCGCCGGGGCCGCGTCCAGGCGGCGCCCGCGGGCGGGGCGGCGTGCCGCCTCCACCGCCAGCAGGCGCCGGCCCACCACCGTCATGGCCAGGATGACTGCCACCAGCAGGCCCGCGCCGAAGGCGGCGACCCGCCAGTTGAACAGGTGGGTGAGCGTCGTGATGAATATGGGCGTGGTGGCCCAGCCCAGATTCCCGGTGATGCCGTGCGCGCTGAAGGCGTGTCCCAGGCGGGGACTGCTGACGCGGCGGTTCAGGATGGAAAAATCAACCGGGTGGAACACCGAATTGCCGATGCCGGCCACCACGGCCGCGGCCATCAGCCAGCCATAGTTGCTGGCCAGCCCGAGCAGCAGGCCCGCCACGACGAAGCAGGCGAGCCCGAACCACAGGACCGGACGCGCGCCCGCACGGTCCACCACGAAGCCGGAACTGGCCTGGCCCACGCCCGAGATCGCATAGAACACCGCGACCAGGACCCCCAGTTCGGCAAATCCCAGTCCGAACTCCGCCGCCAGCGGCGCGAACAACGAAGGAATCACCAGTTGGAAGAAATGGGAGCTCGCATGGGCGATTCCCACCAGTCCGATGACTTTCCAGTCGAGCCTGCGCCGGGCGAACCTCATCCCGGGGGCGGCCAATGCTTGCTGCACGTCGTCTCCTGCTTTATTGCTCTGCGGACTGCGCCGCGAATCCCGCCGTGCCGGCCCTAGGCAGATCGCCGGATGACCGGCCAGGCCCGCTGCAGGTAATACATCATCGACCACACGGTCAGCACGGCGGCGATCTCGATCAGCCTCGACCCCCACCAAAGCGTGTCGATGCCGGCCACGCGTCCGCCGTACAGCAGGCACGGGATCGCGGTCATCTGCGCCGCGGTCTTGAACTTGCCCAGCCAGTGCACGGCGACGCTGGTGCTGGCGCCGATCTTGGCCATCCATTCGCGCAGGGCCGAAATGGTGATCTCGCGGCCGATGATGACCAGTGCGATCATGGCGTCGACCCGCCCCAGGTTCAGCAGCACGAGCAGCGCCGCGCTGACCATGAGCTTGTCGGCCACGGGGTCCAGGAAGGCGCCGAACGAGGATGTCTGGTTCAGCCGCCGCGCCAGCCAGCCATCGAGCCAGTCCGTCAGCGCGGCCAAGATGAACATGCCCGTGGCCACCGCATCGCGCACGGCCGTGGGCAGCACATGCTCCGGTACGTAGTACACGCTGACGACCAGCGGGATCATGGCGATCCGCACCCAGGTCAGGATAATCGGCAGGTTCAGAGGCATGGTCGAATGCTAACAGGCTACGGGGAAAAGTTCTCGGCAGGGGTCAGTGCAGTTGGCGATGGATGCGCTCGGCCAGTTCCAGGGAGATGCCCTCGACGGACGCCAGGTCCTCCACGCTGGCCGAGATCACCCCGCGCAGGCCGCCGAAGCGCGCCAGCAGGCGCTGCCGGCGCTTGGCGCCGACACCCTCGATTTCCTCCAGCCGCGACACGTTGCGGGCCTTGGCCCGCCTCGCCCGCATGCCGGTGATGGCGAACCGGTGCGCCTCGTCGCGGATCTGCGCGACCAGCATCAGCGCGGCCGACTCGCCCCCCAACGCCAGCGGCTCGCGGCCGTCGGCGAAAACCAGCGTCTCCAAGCCCACCTTGCGCCCTTCCCCCTTGGCGACGCCGACCAGCAGCCCGATGTCCAGCCCCAGTTCGGCGAACACCTGGCGGGCGATCTCGACCTGCCCCTTGCCGCCGTCGATCAGCACGACGTCGGGCATGATCCCTCCCCCATCGGCGATTTTCTCGTAGCGGCGCGTCAGCACCTGCCGCATGGCCGCATAGTCGTCGCCGCCGGTGATGTCGTCGATATTGTAGCGACGATACTCCTTGGGCTGCATGGCATGGTGGTGGTAGACCACGCACGAGGCCTGCGTCGCCTCGCCGGCGGTGTGGCTGATGTCGAAGCACTCCATGCGCAGGGTTTCCAGCGCGGCCTCGTCGGCGTCTATGCCCAACACCTGGGCCAGGGCCGCGGTGCGCGCCTGCTGCGACCCGGCCTCGGCCAGCACTCGCGCCAGCGCCAGTTCGGCGTTCTTCCTGGCCTGCTCGAGCCAGCTCTTGCGCACGCCCTGCGGTTGCTTGACGAGATTGACCTTCGATCCGGCCTGCTCCGCCAGCATCGCGACCAAGTCGGCGTCGGGCAAGGGGTGCGACACGACGATGGTGCCGGGCAAGGCACGGTCAATGTAGTGCTGGGACATGAAGGCCTCCAGCACCTCGGCGGGCGAATCGCCATCGGTATGCGAAGGGAAGAAGGCCTTGTCGCCCAGGTGGCGCCCGCCCCGCACCATCGCCAGGTTCACGCAGGCCTTGCCCCCCTGCATGTCGACCGCGATCACGTCGGTATCGCCGCTGCCCCCCTCCATGGTCTGCTGGTGCAGCACGCGCGACAGGGCCGACAACTGGTCGCGCAGGGCGGCGGCTTCCTCGAAGCGCATCTCCTGCGAGGCGGCGAACATCCGCGTCTCGATGTCCGTGAGCACGGCCTGGGTCTGGCCGCGCAGGAACTGCGTGGCCCGGTCCACGTCCAGGGCGTAGTCCTCTTGCGAGACCAGGCCCACGCAGGGCCCGGAACAGCGGTGGATCTGGTACAGCAGGCACGGCCGCGACCGGTTGGCGAAGACCGTGTCCTCGCAGGTGCGCAGGCGAAAGACCTTCTGCAGGATCTGTATGCTTTCGCGTACCGCCCACACGTTGGGGAAAGGGCCGAAGTACTGGTTGGCGCGGTCGGTGGTCCCGCGATAGTACGCGATGCGGGGGAACGCATGGCCGCTGACCTTCAGGTAGGGATAGGACTTGTCGTCGCGGAACAGGATGTTGTAGCGCGGCGCCAGCGACTTGATCAGGTTGTTTTCCAGCAGCAGCGCCTCGGCCTCGGAGCGCGTCACGGTGACCTCGACCCGCGCCACGCGGGCCAGCATATGCGCGATGCGCGGGCTGCCCACCTGCTTCTGGAAATACGAGGAAACGCGCTTCTTCAGGTCCCGCGCCTTGCCGACGTACATCACCTCGCCTTCCGCGTTGATGTGCCGGTACACGCCCGGCAGGTGCGGAAGCTGCGCCAGGAAGGATTTGATGTCGAAGGCCTGCCCGGGCTCTTCCGCGGCGGCCGGAGCGGGCGACGCCGGGGGCGCCACGGGCGCGTCCGGCTGCGCCGTCGTCTCCGGGGCCTGGTTCTCGTCCTTCTTGCGGCCGGCCATGTCGCCCTCCTCAGGCGCCGGCCCGCGCCAGGGCCTGGACCGCCTTGCGGGCCTTGCGATAGGCCGGATCGGCCGTCAGCGCCTGCCAGTCCTGCGCGGCGAACCTCGGCTTGAGCGACCGGATGCGCGCCACCGAGGCCGGATCCTGGACCCAGTCGAGCCGGCCCAGCAGGTCGTCCGCCATGTCGGGCCGGTTGCAGACCAGCACCATGTCGCAGCCCGCGCGCAACGCGGCCATCGCCCGGCCATGGATGTCGCCCGCCACCGAGGCGCCTTCCATGGTGAGATCGTCGGAGAACACCACGCCGCCATACTGGAGGCGCTTGCGCAACACGGTCGTCACCCACTTGCGCGAGAACCCGGCGGGCGACTTGTCGACCCGCGGATAGATGACGTGGGCCGGCATCACGGCGCCCAGGATGGCATCGCCCAGCCAGCGATAGGGCTGCGCGTCCTCGCCCAGCACCTCGTCCAGCGACCGGTCGTCCACCGGGATCTCGTAGTGGGAATCGGCGGCGGCAAAGCCGTGGCCGGGGAAATGCTTGCCGCAGGCGGACATGCCGGCCAGCGCCAGCCCCTGGATCAAGGCCCGGGCCAGCATGGCCACCACGCGCGGATCGCGATGGAAGGACCGGTCGCGGATGACGCGGCTTTCGCCGAAATCCAGGTCCAGCACCGGCGTGAAACTCAGGTCCACGCCGCAGGCACGCAGCTCGGCGGCCAGCACCCGGCCGGTATCGGTCGCCATGCGCATGGCTTCGAGCGGGTCGCTTTCCCACAGGCGGCCCAGGGCCCGCATGGGCGGCAGCGCCGTGAAGCCATCGCTGCGGAAACGCTGGACCCGTCCGCCCTCGTGGTCGACCGCGATCAACAGCGGCTCGCCGCGGGCGGCGTGGATGTCGGCGGTCAACCTGGTCAGTTGCGCCCGGTCGCGGAAATTGCGGGCGAACAGGATCACTCCGCCCACCAGCGGGTGGCGCAGCCGCTCGGCCTCGGCCGCGGTCAGTTCGAAACCCGCCACGTCCACCATCACGGGGCCGGGTGCAGGCAAGGAAGAAAGAGATGCAGTCATGATCGGATCCGTCACGGGCGCCGCGTCTCCACGATGACGTAGGCGGCGACCATGTCGTGTTCGTCGGTCAGCGATACGTGGGCGGCGCCGAAGCGCGCCTCGTACCAGGTCTTGAGCGGCTCGGCCAGGACCACGACGGGCCGCCCGCCCGGCGCGTTGAGCGTTTGCATGCGGCGCCAGGTCATGGGCATGCGCATGCCCAGTCCCACGGCCTTGGAAAAGGCCTCCTTGGCGGCGAAGCGCGTGGCCAGGAAACGCACGCCGCGCTGCGGGTCGCGGCTGCGGCGCGCGGTGAATTTCGCGAATTCCTCGGCGCCCAGGATCTTCTGCGCGAAGCGGTCGCCCCGGCGCGCCAGGGCCTGCTCGATGCGTTCGACCCGCAGCAGGTCAATGCCGATGCCGGCCAGGGCGGGAAGCGCACCGTCGCGCAGCGGCTCGGGCATCAATGCGCCGGCCTCGGCAAGGCACCGCTGCGCGCGGTGATCATCAGGGCCTTCATCTCGCGCACCGCCGTCTCCAGGCCGCAGAACACGGACTGGGCGATGATGGCGTGGCCGATGTTGAGCTCGGCGATGCCGTCCAGGGCCGCGACCGGCTGCACGTTCTCGTAGTGCAATCCATGGCCGGCGTTGACGCGCAAGCCCTGCCGCAACCCGACCGCCACGGCGTCCCGGATGCGCGCCAGTTCCCGCTGCGCCGCATCCGCCACGGCCTCGGCATACGCGCCGGTATGCAGTTCGATCACGGTCGCGCCCGTGCGGGCGGCGGCCTCGATCTGGTCCGCCTGCGGATCGATGAACAGCGACACCCGCACGCCGGCATCGTGCAACCGCGACACGGCGGCCTTCACATCGTCGAAATGCCCCAGCACGTCCAGTCCGCCTTCGGTGGTGAGCTCCTGGCGTTTCTCGGGCACCAGGCAGACGTCCTGTGGCCGGATCCGGCAGGCGATCTCCAGCATTTCCGGCGTGATGGCGCATTCCAGGTTCATGCGCGTGCGCAGCTTGCCCCGCAGGCTCTCGACATCCGCGTCCTGGATATGCCGGCGATCCTCGCGCAGATGCAAGGTAATCAGGTCCGCGCCCGCCTCCTCTGCCACCAGCGCGGCCCGGACCGGATCCGGATAGGAAACGTGCCGCTGCTGCCGCAGCGTCGCCACGTGGTCGATATTGACGCCCAGATCAATCATAGATATCCAACAATTCCATCCATTCAGCCCCTCTCGCCGGTCAATCGGCGGCTTTTCCAGGATGCGGTGGATCCGGCTCCGCCGGTCCGCCCGCATCACCCCCGGGGGGGCGCGCGTCAGCGCGCAGGGGGGGAAAACTCCTCAGGTCTCGCAATACCTGCCGCGTCGCCATCGGCCGGCCATTCATATGATAGTCCAGCCGTTCCCGCAGCAAGCGGCGCAGCTCGGGCTCGGCGGCGACATCGTCGAAGCGGCCCGCGGCCAGCGCCAACAGCGACTCACCGGTAATGGGCGTGCCCAGTTGCGGCGCTTCGGGCTCCTCGGGCTCCGGCCCGGCTTCCAGCGGCACACGGTAGCGCATGCCGGCTTGCACGGGCTCGTCGTTGCCCGTTGCGGCCGGGTCGAAGCCATAGCCGATCTCGCACAGCAGCCGCCATTCGAACTCCCTCAAGGCAGCCGACAACCGGGGCTGCGCGGCCAGCCTGGACAAGGCGTCGACATAGGCGTCGTACAAGGATTCGTGCGGATCGTCGCGTCCCAGCAGGCGCAGCAGCAGCTCGTTCAGGTACCAGCCCGACATGGCTGCGGCCCCTTGCAGGCGCTGGGGTGCCCCGGACCACTCGGCCCGCACCAGGGTCTTGATCTCGCCCGCGCCGCTCCAGGACAGGCTCAGCCGCTGAAAGGCGATCAGTACCGGCCGCAGCGCCGAATGGGGCCGCTTCGCGCCCTTGGCCACCAGGGCCAGCCGTCCGTGGGAACGCGTGAACACGTCCAGGATCAGCGAGGTCTCGCGATAGGGATAACTGTGGATCAGAAAGGCGGGGACATCGTCCACCCGGTGCCCGCGGCCACGCGGACGCGCCTGCCTGGCGGGCGCCGGAGCGGCCGCCAGGGGCGTCCGCCGGAACAGCGATCCTGCGGCGTCGGGCAAGATCTCGTCCGGCGCCACGGGATCCCGGGAATTACTCATAACCCAGGTCGCGCAGCGCGCTTTCGCGCTCGGTCCAGCCCTTGCGCACCTTCACATAGATTTCCAGGTGCACCGGCTTGTCGATCAGCTTGGCGATGTCCTGCCTGGCCTCGGTGGCGATGCGCTTCATGCGTTCGCCCCCGGTTCCCAAGAGGATAGGCCGATGGCTGTCCCGGTCGACGATCACGCAGGCCGCGATGCGGGTCACGCGGGGCTGCTCTTCCCATTGCTCGATCACCACGGTGGACCCGTAGGGCAGCTCGTCGCCGACCAGGCGGAAGATCTTCTCGCGTATGAGCTCGCTGGCGATGAAGCGCACCGGCCGGTCGGTCAGGGTGTCTTCCTCGAACATGGGCTCGCCTTCCGGCAGCCCCTTGGCGATCTCGTCCAGCAGGTGATCGAGCTGGCGCGACTTGGCGGCGCTGACCGGCACGACGGCATCGTAGGGATGCAGCCCCATGATGCGCGACACGTAGGGAAACAACGCGTCGCGGTCCTTGAGCAGGTCGGTCTTGTTCACGGCCAGGATGCGCCGCGCCCGCGCCGGCAACAGCGGCAGCAGGTTGGCATCGCCCTCGGACCACTTGCCGGCCTCGACCACGTGGACCACCACGTCCACGTCGGCCAGCGCCTGGGTCACCACGCGGTTCATCATGCGGTTCATCGCGCCGCCGTGGCGGGTCTGGAAACCGGGCGTGTCGACGAACACGAACTGCTCGGCGCCACGCGTGAAGACGCCGTGGATACGGTGGCGCGTGGTCTGCGCCTTGCGCGAGACGATGCTGACCTTGGCGCCGATCAGCGCGTTCAGGAGGGTCGACTTGCCGACGTTGGGCCGGCCGACGATGGCGACGAAACCGCAGCGGCTGGCGGTGGAGGAATCAGAAGACATGGTCATTTCTTGCCGGCGGGCTGCCCCGAGGCGGACAGGGTTTCGCCGGGAGGCTGCGGCGCCGGAGGCGCTGCCTGGGGTTCTTTCCGGGGCGCGGCCGCCGGGACGGGCGCCTTGCCCTCGGCGGCCTGGGTCGAGGTGATCTTGGCGACGGGCGCCTCGATCACGGCGGCCCTGGCCGGAGCCGAAACGGCGGCCGCCTCTACCTTGGCGGCGTTGGCGGGTTCGTCCGGCACTTCCTGCGCCACCGCAACCGGCAGCGACAACTGGGCCGTCTTGCGCGCGCGGGGCGAACGCTTGGCCGGCGTCGGATTGGCGGCCAGCGCGGCTTCCAGCGCCTGCTTGGCGGCCGCCTGCTCGGCGGCGCGGCGGCTGCCGCCTATGCCGACCACCTGCACGTCCAGCTTGGGGATGGCGCACTCGACCTCGAATTCCTGGCTATGCGCCGCGCCGTGCGTGGCCACCACCGTATAGACCGGCAACGCGATCTTGCGGCCCTGCAGGTATTCCTGCAGCAGCGTCTTGGCGTCCTTGCCCAGCGTCTTGGGATCGACGGTCTCGAGCACGGGCTTGTAGAGCCGGGCGATCACGGCGCTGGCCGCGTCGAAGCCGCCATCCATGAAGATGGCGCCGAAGATGGCCTCGAGCGTGTCGGCCAGGATCGACGGCCGGCGAAAGCCACCGCTCTTGAGTTCGCCTTCGCCCAGCCGCAGGAAGCGGGACAGTTCCACCCGCTGGGCGATGTCGGCCAGCGATGCCTGCTTGACCAGGTTCGCGCGCAGGCGCGACAGGTCGCCCTCGTCGATGCGGGCGAAGCGGTCATACAACAGGGAGGCGATCGCGCAGTTCAGGACGCTGTCGCCCAGGAACTCCAGGCGTTCGTTGTGCTTGCTGCTATGGCTGCGATGCGTCAGCGCCTGCTCCAGGAGGCTCTTGTTCCTGAAGGTGTAGGCGAGGCTGGTCTCGAGATTCATGGCCCCCCCTACGCGCTGCGCGCGCCCGGCATGGTGAGCCCCCAGCCGCTACGCGGCAGCCCCCCGAGGGGGCGGGGCCCCGCCTTGGGGCGGCCCGGCGCCGAGCCCCCCGGGGCGGCACTGGTGGACCGGCGGAGCCGGATCCGCTGTGCCCATGGGTACGACCCGGCTGATGACGGATGGAGAAGCTGCGTGGCGGGGCAATGCGCATGCGCGGCCGCGCCGCCAGGCGCGGGGGGCGCTTGCGGCCGGGTGCGACAGGCGGAGGTAGGCGACGAATTCATGCGGTGCGGCGCATGGCGCAAGACATCAATGGAAGCGGCCAATCCGTTTCAGGTCCCCGAAGTTCATCCAGACGAAAAACGCCTTGCCCACGATATTCGAATCCGGCACGAAACCCCAATACCGGCTGTCCGCGCTGTTATCCCGATTATCGCCCATGACGAAATAATTGCCTGCGGGCACTTTGCAACGCACGCCCTCGCGGGAGTATTCGCAGGCGTCGCGGTTCGGATAGCTCCCAAAAGGATCGATTTCCGGCGAACGTCGCTCATCTATCAATATCTGATGATTTACGCCCTTGAGGTTTTCATCATATAGCGCGGCGTAGGAAACCCGGTCGGGGTCGAAATATTCCCCTACTTTTTTCATGGGTATTTCCTGCCCGTTGATGGTCAGCCGCTTGTTCAGGTAGGCCACCTCGTCGCCCGGCACGCCGACCACGCGCTTGATGTAGTCGACCTGCGGATCGACCGGATAGCGGAAGACGACGACGTCACCGCGCTGCGGGTCGCCCAGCGGGACGACCTTCTTGTCCACGATGGGCAGGCGCAAGCCGTACGAAAACTTGTTGACCAGGATCAGGTCGCCGATCTGCAGCGTGGGCATCATCGAGCCCGAGGGGATGCGAAACGGCTCGACCACGAACGAGCGCAGCACGAACACGAACAGGATGACCGGGAAGAAACTGACGGAGTACTCCACCCACCAGGGCATCTTGCCGGCGCGGTCCACCGCTTCCTGGCGCTGGCGTGCGACCTCGGCCTCGCCGCTGGCGGCGCGCACCGACTGGGCGCGCCCGGCGTCGAACTCGGCCGCGGCGCGGGCCATGCGGGCGGTACGCTGCGGACGCAGGGACACGCGGTCGAATGCCCAGACGATGCCGGTCACCACCAGCAGCACGAACAGGATCAGCGCGAAATTCAGGCTCATGCCCCCTTCCCCTCGATATGGTTCACAACACCGCGGTTCATTTGTCCTCCACCTGCAGAATGGCCAGGAAAGCTTCTTGCGGAATCTCGACGCTGCCGACCTGCTTCATGCGCTTCTTGCCGGCCTTCTGCTTTTCGAGCAGCTTCTTCTTGCGGGAAATGTCGCCGCCATAGCACTTGGCCAGCACGTTCTTGCGCAAGGCCTTGACGTTCTCGCGCGCGATGACCTCGGCGCCGATCGCGGCCTGGATGGCCACGTCGTACATCTGCCGGGGAATGAGCTCGCGCATGCGGGCGGTCACGTCCCGCCCGCGGGCACGGGCGTTGGCGCGGTGCACGATGAGCGACAGCGCGTCGACCTTGTCGCCGTTGATCAGCAGGTCGACCCGCACCACGTCGGCGCTGCGGTATTCCTTGAACTCGTAGTCCATCGAGGCATAGCCCCGCGACACGGACTTGAGCTTGTCGAAGAAGTCCAGGACGATCTCGGCCAGCGGGATCTCGTAGGTCAGGTGGACCTGGCGGCCGTGGTAGGCCATGTTGATCTGGATGCCGCGCTTGGCCGTGCACAGGGTGATGACCGGCCCCACGTACTCCTGAGGCATGAACAGCGTGACCGTGACGATGGGCTCGCGCACGTCGGCGATCTTGCCCACCTCGGGCATCTTGGACGGGCTGTCGACCATGACCACCGAACCGTCGCGCAGTTCGACCTCGTAGACCACCGATGGCGCGGTGGTGATGAGGTCCATGTCGAACTCGCGCTCCAGCCGCTCCTGCACGATTTCCATGTGCAGCAGCCCCAGGAAGCCGCAGCGGAAGCCGAAACCCAGCGCCTGCGAGACTTCCGGGTCGTACATCAATGCGGCATCGTTGAGCTTGAGCTTTTCCAGCGAGTCGCGCAGCGAGTCGTACTCGCTGGATTCGACCGGATACAGGCCGGCGAATACCTGCGGCTTGATCTCCTTGAAGCCCGGCAGCGGCGCGGCGGCCGGCTTGGAGGCGTGGGTGATGGTGTCGCCCACCTTGGCGTGCTTGAGTTCCTTGATGCCGGCGATGACGAAGCCCACTTCCCCCGCCGACAGGTGCGTGCGGGCTTCGGACTTGGGCGTGAACACGCCGACCTGTTCGCACAGGTGCGCGGCGCCCGTGGCCATCAGCAGCAGCTTTTCCTTGGGCTTGAGCACGCCGTTGACCACGCGCACCAGCATCACCACGCCCACGTAGTTGTCGAACCAGGAGTCGATGATGAGCGCCTGCAGCGGCTCGGCGGCATCGCCCTCGGGCGGCGGGATGCGGGCGATGACCGCCTCCAGGATGTCGTCGATCCCCATGCCGGTCTTGGCGCTGGCCGGGATGGCGTCATCCGCCGGGATGCCGATGACTTCCTCGATTTCCTGCTTGGCCGTTTCCGGGTCGGCCTGCGGCAGGTCCATCTTGTTCAGCACCGGCACGACCTCGACGCCCAGCTCGATGGCCGTGTAGCAATTGGCCACGGTCTGGGCCTCCACGCCCTGCGAGGCGTCGACCACCAGCAGCGCCCCTTCGCAGGCCGACAGCGAACGGCTGACTTCATACGAGAAGTCCACGTGCCCCGGGGTATCGATCAGGTTCAGGTTGTAGGTATTGCCGTCCCGCGCCTGGTAGCGCAACGCGGCGGTCTGGGCCTTGATCGTGATGCCGCGCTCGCGCTCGATGTCCATCGAGTCGAGTACCTGGGCCTCCATTTCCCGGTCCGACAAGCCCCCGCAGCGGTGGATGATGCGGTCGGCAAGCGTCGATTTGCCGTGATCGATGTGGGCGATGATGGAGAAATTGCGAATGTGCTGCATGCGATCCAAATGATGAGCCCACCCCCTACGCGCTGCGCGCGCCCCCTCGAGGGGGCGGCACTGGCGGACCGGCGAAGCCGGTCCGCGGTGCCCTTGGGGATTTGCAAAAAAAGGGGGCGCAACGCGCCCCGCCTGTATCGGCCGTGCGGGACGTTCCCGCACGGCTTGCCTGATAGATATGTCGCGACCCGGCATTTTACCGCCGAGCGCGAATGTCTGCCGGACTACCTGGTGGGCCGTATCGGCACCCACTGGGTCAGGTCGTCGCGCCGGACCAGCACGCCATGGACCTTGCTCCGGTCGATCTTGGCCACCAGCCCGTTGAACTGCGCGGCGCCGGTGATTTCGGTATTGTCCAGGGCCAGGATGACGTCCCCCTGGCGGATGCCGGCCCGTGCCGCGGGGCCGTCGGCGGCGTCCACCTGCACCCCGCCCCGGACCCGCAGCTCGCGGCGGCGGGCGGCGGGCAGGTCGGAAACCACCAGCCCCAGCACGTTGGTCTTCTGGGCCTGGCTGCCCCCTTCGTCCTGGCGGGCCGCGGCGGCCTTGTCCGGCTCGAGCTCTCCAACGGTGATGGACAGGTCGCGGGTACCGCCGCGCCGCCAGACCTGGATCGTGGCCTTGGTGCCCGGCTTGGTCTCGCCCACCGTGCGCGGCAGGTCGGACGAACGTTCGATCGTCTTGCCGTTGAATTTCAGGATGACGTCGCCCGGCTCGATCCCGGCCTTCTCGGCGGGGCTGCCCGGCTCGACCATGCCCACCGAGGCGCCGGCGGTCCGGCCCAGCCCGATGGCGTCGGCGACTTCCTTGCTGACTTCGCCGATCTGCACGCCGATGCGGCCACGGATGACCCGGCCGCTGGAACGCAACTGGTCGGCCACGCGCATGGCTTCGTCGATGGGAATGGCCAGCGAGATGCCCATGAACCCGCCGCTGCGGGAAATGATCTGCGAATTGATGCCCACCACCTCGCCGCGCATGTTCAGCAGCGGACCGCCGGAGTTGCCGGGATTGACCGCCACGTCGGTCTGGATGAACGGCAGGTAGTCGCCCGTGTCCCGGCCCGTGGCGCTGACGATGCCCGCGGTGACGGTGGAGTCGAGCCCGAATGGCGAGCCGATGGCCAGGACCCACTCGCCCTTGCGCAGCTGGGTGGGATCGCCCGGCTTGAGCGGCGTCATGCCGGTGGCCTCGATCTTGATCAAGGCCACGTCGGTGCGCTCATCCGAGCCGATGACCTTGGCCTTGAACTCGCGCCGGTCGGTCAGGGTGACGTAGATGTCGTCGGCGCCGTTGACCACGTGGTGGTTGGTCAGGACGTAGCCGTCGGCCGAGATGAAGAACCCCGATCCCACGCCGCGCGGAACCTCCTGGCCCTCGTCGTTGTTGCCCGGCGGGGTCGGCTGCCGGGGCCCCCGGCCGGGAGGCACGAAATCAGGACCGAAGAACCAGCGGAAAAGCTCGTAGGGGTCCTGGCCGCCCCCGCCGCCATAGGGGCCGCGTGCCACGGCCCGTGCGGTGGTTCGGATGTTGACCACGGCAGGATCGGCCTTGGCCACGAGATCGGTGAAATCCGGCAAGGCACGGGTCTGCGCCTGCGCGGCCGGCTGGCCGGCGGCCAGCAGCAGCGCGGCGAACAGGACGAGCAGGAACGCGGTGCCCAGGGTCGAGCACACCCGTTTCATCGGATGCGGATAGCACGCAGCACCATGGAAAACTGACATGTAAGCTCCGGGTAAAGAAAAGGCTCGAACCGGCGGCGCTCAAGGCTTGCGCGCGGCCACCGGCGTATAGCTTATCGAATCGGCGATCTGTTGAATCGTACCGAGCGGCGCTTCGCCCAGCACGGTGATCCAATGGTCGCCCAGGCGGCGCCCCACCACATTGATGGCGCCGCGGGCGCCCGGCCCGACCTGCCGCGGATGCGATTCGCTATAGGGCTCGATGAAGACGGAAATCGCCGCCAGGCCATCCGACAACATGACCTGCTTGACGTCGGGCTTGCCGCCCATCGAACGCTGGACTTCCATCATCCTGTGGAAACCCACCGGTTCGCCCACCTTCCAGCCGAGATCGGCCAGCTTGACCGGCTTCAATTGCGTGCGCACGACGCGCCAGCCCTCGGTCTTCCAGCGCGGCTTGAGTTGCTTGCGATCGACATCCGCCCCCACCTGCAGCGCAATGAAGGCGACCTGCTCGACCACGTCGTCCTCGGGCGACAGGGTCTGGGCCCGCAGCAGCAGCCCGGAGCTGCTGTCGGCGCACAGCCGGTAGCCGTAGCGATCGGCATCCCGGGGGCGCAGGGTGATGACCTGGCAGTCGCGGTCGGCCACCCGTTCCGGCTGGGGCTCGACGCTGACGTCGTAGTGCTCGCCCAGTTGGTCCGGGCCGCCTATCATCAGGCCGGGGAAACGATCGCGCGCGGTCCGGGTCTCGACCAGCACGGCGCGCTTCTGCGGCAGCAGGCACTGGATCTCGTCGTCCTTGCGCAGAAACTCCAGCGGCTGGCCGTCCAGCAGCTCGAGGCGCTCGTGCTCGCTCTTGCCGTCGTAGATATGGGTGATGCGGGAGGACTGCATCGAGGCGCCCTGCTGATACGCGAAGACGCCGGAATAATTGAGTTCCCGGGCCGAGGCCTGGATGCGCTGCAACAACCCGGTGCCATCGGCCGGGGCCGCGGGGGCCGGGGGCTGGGCCTGGGACGCGATCGTCACCAGGCACAGCATGGCGAACGCCAGGGAACGTGTGGACCACACCACGGCCGAACGACTAACCTCCGACACGAGACCTTCCTTCAACGTTGCCCTGCGGCGGATTCGAAAGAGGTGGCCGACACCTGCCGGATGGCGCTCCGGCCGGCGATCTGCCGGTGGGCCTCGAGGTATTCGCCCAGCGAAACATCGACCGCCGGCTCGGCCCGGCGCGCCGCGGCCGGCGCGGCGACCTGGACGACGGCCGGCGTGGCGGCGGGCTGGGCGCTGGCGGAAAATTCGACCGGTGCGCCCTGCCCGCCGAAATAGGGCTGGGCGATCCAGGTGACCGAGGCGACGGCGGCCGCCGCAGCCAGACCGGGAAAACCATAGCGCGTCATGAACCGGCGGGAAATCGTCCGCCGGGGCGCCGCGACGATGGGCGCCTCGTGTTCCAGCGCCTCGAGGAAGCGCCGGTGGAAGCCGGACGACACGGGCAGCGCCAGTTCGGGCGTGCGCACCACGTCGCCGACCAGATGGTAGAGGTCCCAGTCGGCGCGGCCTGCGCCCGTCGCCAGGTAGGCGGACACTGCCGCTTCCGCTTCATCGGCCTCGTCGGCGAGTTCGCCGTCCATGTAGGCCGACAGCCATTCCTCGACGCGGGCCTGATTCAACCCGTCCAGATCGTCCTGCGCAGACGCGGCCGCTTCCCGGCCGAAACCGACGGACTCATTCCGATGCGATGTCACCTGCATTTCCATAACCTCCGGGGCTGCCGATTGCCCGGTTACCTGCCATTTTGCCCAAAATTCATGCCGCCCTGCTCCCCTGGCTACCAACGCTTGTCGTCCTGGGTATCCAGCAGGGGCCGCAATCGGGCCGCAATTGCCTCGCGCGCCCGGAAGATCCGGGATCGCACGGTGCCTATGGGACATCCCATCGACTGGGCGATGTCCTCATAGCTCATTCCTTCAATCTCGCGCAACACGATAGCCGTTCGCAGCTCCTCGGGAAGAGCTTCGATCGCCAAATTGACCGTTTCGGCAATTTCGCGGGTCGCCATCATGGATTCTGGCGTGTTGATATCGCTTAGGTTGTCGGTTTCGTCGAAAGTTTCACCATCCTCGTTCTCGTATTCGGACGGCGAGCTGGGACGCCTGCCCGAAGCCACCAGGTGGTTCTTGGCGGTATTGATGGCGATGCGGTAGAGCCAGGTATAGAAGGCGCTTTCCCCGCGGAACTGCGGGAGCGCGCGATAGGCCTTGATGAAGGCCTCCTGGGCGACGTCTTCGATTTCGCTGGGATCGCGGATGAAACGCGACAGCAGGCGCAGGATCTTGCGCTGGTACTTCAGCATCAGCAGTTCGAACGCCTTCTTGTCGCCCCGCTGCACGCGGGCGACCAGCTCGGCGTCGATCTCGCGCTCGCTCGTCATGCCGAGGCCCCCAGGCGGGGATCACGAGCCTGGGGCGCGACCAGCAGGCCTTCGCCCCGCTGCTCGGTCCAGGCGACGGCCATGCGCAGTTGCCGCCATTCCCTGGCCTCCAGGCTGTCGGCCCACACGGTGAGCGTCGCACGCGCGGGGGCCCGGGGCCGTCCGGGCGGCGGCGCGAGGTCGCCCTGCAGCGTCAGCCAGCCCAGCGGGGAATGCCAGATGTGGCGGGGACGGAAACGCCGCCAGCCCTGGTGGTCGGCCAGCGCCCAGTTGCCGCCGGCATCGACGGCAAGCGCCCGAAACGGCTGGCGCGCCCGGCGTTGGCAGACGATGGCGCCCAGCGCCAGCCCCAGGCCGGCAGCCGGGGCTGCCGCCCAGGCCAACGGCGAACCGGCCAGCGCGAACCAGGTCCCGGCGGCCGCGGCCCATCCCGCTGCCAGGGCGATGCAATGCCCCAGCAGGCCGGCGCGGCGCGAAGGCCGCAGATGCGCCAGCATGGACAGACCGGAGGGTGCCGTCCCGATATCGCTCAAATCAGACCTTGCGCACGATCATCGTGCCGTTGGTACCGCCGAACCCGAAGGAGTTCGACAGCGCGACGTCGATCTTCATCTGCCGCGCCTGGTTGGCGCAGTAGTCCAGATCGCACTCGGGGTCCTGATTGAAGATGTTGATGGTGGGCGGAGCAACCTGGTTATAGACGGCCAGCGTCGTGAACACGGCTTCGATGCCGCCGGCGGCGCCCAGCAGGTGGCCCGTCATGGACTTGGTCGAGCTGACCACGATCTGCTTGGCGTGGTCGCCGAAGGCCAGCTTCAGGGCCTCGGTCTCGTTCTTGTCTCCCAGCGGCGTCGAGGTGCCGTGGGCATTGACGTAGTGGACCTCTTCCTTGTTGATCCCGCCGTTGCGCAGCGCGTTGACCATGCCGCGGCAAGGTCCTTCGCGGTCGGGCGCCGTGATGTGGTGGGCGTCGGAGCTCATGCCGTAGCCGGCGAATTCGCCATAGATGCGCGCGCCGCGCTTCTTGGCATGTTCGTATTCCTCGAGCACGAGCACGCCCGCGCCCTCGCCCAGCACGAAGCCGTCGCGATCGCGGTCCCAGGGACGCGACGCCGTCTTGGGATCGTCGTTGCGGGTGGACAGCGCCCGCATGGCGGCAAAGCCGCCGATACCCAGCGGCGACACGGTGGACTCGGCGCCGCCGGCCAGCATGACGTCGGCATCGCCGTACTCGATCAGGCGCGCGGCGTCACCGATGCTGTGCAGGCCGGTGGTGCACGCCGACACCACGGCGTAGCTGGGTCCCTTCATGCCATAGCGTATCGACAGCTGGCCCGAGATCAGGTTGATCAGCGACGCCGGGACGAAATAAGGCGAAATGCGGCGCGCGCCGCGCTGCAGGTAATCGGCCTCGGTTTCCTCGATGCGGGGCAGGCCGCCGATACCCGAGCCGACGATGACGCCGACGCGTTCGGCGTTGGCATCGGTGATTTCAAGCCCGCTGTCCTTCAAGGCCTGCACGCCGGCCGCGATGCCATAATGGATGAAGGTATCCATCTGGCGCACTTCCTTGGCGGGCACGAACTGGCTTGCGTCGAATCCTTTGACTTCACCGGCGATATGGCAGTTGAAATCGGTGGGGTCGAAGCGGGTGATGCGGTCTATGCCTGAACGGCCGTTGACGATGTTGTCCCATGCGGAGGCGATGTCATTGCCCACAGGGGAAACGATACCGAGACCGGTGATGACGACGCGTCGCTTCACTGACTACTCCTCAAGTGCGCGGAGAAAAAGCGAATCCGGCAGCTGCCCTCCCGCCGTTGGCTCCGGCAAGGTCGCGCATGGCCGCGCCGAACTTAAAAAACGAAGGCGGCCGATGAGCCGCCCGCGTCATCGCACGAAAACGATTTACTTCTTGATGTGCGCGCCAACGTAGTCGATGGCTTGCTGCACGGTCGTGATCTTCTCGGCTTCCTCGTCGGGAATCTCGGTCTCGAACTCGTCTTCGAGCGCCATGACGAGTTCCACCATATCGAGCGAATCGGCACCGAGGTCGTCGACAAAAGAAGATTCGTTCTTGATCTCGGCTTCGTTGACGCCGAGTTGCTCAGCGACGATCTTCTTGACGCGCTGTTCGATGCTATCCATGGAGATCCTCCAAAAGGGTCTATATCTAACTGAATTATAGCCAAGCTCGCCTGTCTAAAGCGGCCCGGCCGGACGAATGCATATCGCGGTTGCAATACGCGGAAATCAATTCATGTACATGCCGCCGTTGACGTGCAAGGTGGCACCGGTTACATATCCGGCCCCCGGCGAAGCCAGGAAGGCGACGCTGTGGGCGATGTCCTCGGGACGGCCCAGCCGGCCCAGCGGGATCTGTCCCAGCAAGGCACCGGTCTGCTCGTCCCCCAGGGCGCGGGTCATGTCGGTGTCGATGAAACCCGGCGCCACGCAGTTGACGGTGATGTTGCGACTGCCCAGCTCCCGCGCCAGCGCGCGGGTCATTCCGGCCACCCCGGCCTTGGCGGCGGCGTAGTTTGCCTGGCCGGCGTTGCCGCTGGCCCCCACCACCGAGGTCACGTTGATGATCCGGCCCCATTTGGCCTTCATCATCCCCCTCATGACGGCGCGGGACAGGCGGAACACCGCCGTCAGATTGGTGTCGATCACCGCCGACCAATCCTCGTCCTTCATGCGCATCGCGAGTGTATCTCGGGTGATGCCGGCGTTGTTGACCAAAATGTGCAGACCGCCGTCGGCCTTGCCGATCTCGTCCACCAGGGCGTCCACCGCCGCGGCGTCGTTCACCTGCAACACCACGCCGCGCCCCTTGGCGGGAAACCCGCTCAGCGCCTCGGTGATGGTGTCGGCGCCGGCCTGGGTCGTGGCGGTCCCGACCACCGTCGCACCCCGCGCGGCCAATTCCGCCGCGATCGCCTTGCCTATCCCCCGCGACGCGCCCGTCACCAGGGCGACCTTGCCTTGCAATTCCATGATTTTTCCTTATCTCATCCCGGCGCGCCCCAGCGCCCCGGACTTATCCATCCAACCCCGCCCCTTCTCCCGCTCTTGCCAGGATGCGGTGGATCCGGCTCCGCCGGTCCACCTGCATCGCCCCTTGGGGGGCGCGCGTCAGCGCCTAGGGGGAGCCCTAATTGGAGGCCACCGCCTCCAGGGCGGCTTGCAGCGACGCCTGGTCCGTCACGGCCAGCGCCGTCAGCTCGGGGGCGATGCGCTTGGTCAGGCCGGTCAGCACCTTGCCCGGGCCACACTCGACGACGTGGGTAATCCCCTGTGACTGCATCAGTTGTATGGTTTCCACCCATCGTACCGGATGCCAGGCCTGGCGGACCAGCGCGTCGGCGATCGCCGCCGGCTCGGTCGGCGCGGCCACGTCCACGTTGTTGAGCACCAGGATATGGGGGGACTGGATGTCGATGGCCTCCAGCGCCTTGGCCAGGGTCTGGGCGGCCGGCTGCATCAGGCTGGAGTGGAAAGGCGCCGAGACCGGCAAGGGCAGCGCGCGCTTGGCGCCCGCCTGCTTGGCGGCCTCGCAGGCGCGCTCCACGGCGGCCTTGCTGCCGGCGATCACGACCTGCGCCGGCGCATTGAAGTTCACGGGCTCGACCACCTCGCCCTGGGCCGCGGCGGCGCAGGCGGCACGCACCTGGTCGTCGGTCAGGCCCAGGATGGCCGCCATGCCGCCCTGCCCCACGGGCACCGCGGACTGCATGGCGTCGGCACGGATGCGGACCAGCCGCACGGCATCTTCCAGCGTCAGCGAGCCGGCGGCGACCAACGCCGCGTACTCGCCCAGGCTGTGCCCGGCGACCACGGCGGGAGCCGGCCCGCCCGCCGCCTGCCAGGCAGCATAGGCAGCCACGCCGGCGGTCAGCATGACCGGCTGGGTGTAGGTGGTCAGGTTCAGTCGTTCGGCCGGGCCGTTGGCCATCAGGCCGCCCAGGTCCTCGCACAGGGCGGCGCCGGCACGGGCCACGACGTCCGCCACCGAGGCGTTGCCCGCGAAGCCGTCGAGCATGCCGACCGACTGCGAACCCTGGCCGGGAAAGACGAATGCGATTTTAGTCATGGGTAAAGCCCCGCTTGTTCTGTTTTCCTACCGGACTCACATGCGCGCCAGCACGGCGCCCCATGTGAATCCGCCGCCCACGCCCTGCAGCATCACCAGGTCACCCCGCTTGACGCGGCCGTCGCGGCGGGCGGCGTCCAGGGCCAGCGGCACGCTGGCCGCCGAGGTGTTGGCGTGCAGGTCCACCGTGGACACCACGCGTTCGAGCGGGATGCCGAGGCGCTTGGCGGTGGCGTTGATGATGCGTACGTTGGCCTGGTGGGGAATGAGCCAGTCCAGCTCGGACAGCGGCACGCCCGCTTCCTCCATCACTTCCTGCGCCACGCGGTCGAGCACCGTGACGGCCTGCTTGAAGACCGCCTGCCCCTCCATCCGCAGGAAGGGATCGCCGGTCACCTCGCCATAGGCCACGTTCCCGGCGGCGCACAGGATCTTGGTCTGGCTGCCGTCGGCATGCAGCCTGGCGGCCATCACGCCCGGCTCGGGCGAGGCCTCGAGCACCACGGCGCCGGCACCGTCGCCGAACAGCACGCAGGTCGACCGGTCGTTCCAGTCGAGGATGCGCGAAAAGACCTCGGTGCCGATGACCAGGGCCTTGCGGGCCCGGCCGGCGCGCACGAAGCTGTCGGCGGTGGTCAGCGCGTAGATGAAGCCCGTGCAGACGGCCTGGACGTCGAAGGCGGCGGCGCGCGAGGCGCCGAGCCTGGCCTGGATCAGGCAGGCCGTGCTGGGAAAGACGAAGTCGGGTGTCGAGGTGGCGACGACGATGAGGTCGAGCTCCGCGGCGTCGACCCCGGCATCCTGCAGCGCGCGCCGCGCGGCCTCGGTACCCAGGTCGCTGGACGTGACGCCGCGCTCGGCGATGTGGCGCTGGCGGATGCCGGTGCGCTCGACGATCCAGGCGTCGGACGTCTCGACGCCGCGCTGGGCCAGTTCGGCCGCCAGTTCGTCATTGCTGACCACGCGCTCGGGCAGGCAACTGCCCGAACCGACGATTCTCGACCATGCCGCGGGAGCCGGGCTGCTGGACGGATGCGCCGCTGTTGCACTCATGCAATATCTCCGTGCGAGGACGGCTCGAGGCCGGCCTCATGCTCGGCCCCGCCGGCCGGCACGCTCGTGATCTGCGCGATGGTTTGCGCAGTCCGGCCGAGCAAGCCGCTTTCGACCGCGTCGTAGGCGTCCTGCAGGGCCCATTCGAACGCGTAGGTGTCGGCGGAACCATGGCTCTTGATGACGACGCCGCGCAGCCCCAGCAGTGCCGCTCCGTTGTAGCGGCGCGGATCCACGCGCTGGCGGAAGCGGTTCAGCACCGGCGTGGCGATGGCGCCCATCAACAGCGTGAACAGGTTTCTCTTGAACTCTTCCTTGATGAAGACGCCCAGCATCTTGGCCAGGCCCTCGGAAGACTTGAGCACGATGTTACCAACAAAGCCATCGCAGACAACCACGTCCACGGTGCCCTTGAAGATATCGTTGCCCTCGACGTTGCCGTGGAAGTTCAGCGCGCTGCCGCGCAGCAGCTCGGCGGCCTGCTTGACCACGTCGTTGCCCTTGATCGCTTCCTCGCCGATGTTGAGCAGGCCCACGGTGGGCCGCTCGCGATGGCCGACGCTGGAAACCAGCGCCGAACCCATGATGGCGAACTGCAGCAGGTGCTCGGCCGTGCAATCGACGTTGGCGCCCAGGTCCAGGATGACGGTCATGCCGCCCGACTGGTTGGGTATGGCCTTGGCGATGGCGGGACGATCGATGCCATCGAGCGTCTTGAGCACATAGCGGGAAATGGCCATCCATGCGCCGGTATTGCCCGCCGAGACGCAGGCGTCGGCCTGGCCGTCGCGCACGAGTTCGGCGGCGATGCGCATGGAGGAATCTTTCTTGCGGCGCAGCGCGACCTCGACCTTGTCGTCCATGGTGACGACTTCGGTAGCAGGCACGATGCGCAGCCTCTCCCGCTGGGCGGAAGAGGCCTTGGCCTGCGCCAGACGGGCTTCGACCTGGTCGGCCAGGCCGACCAGCAGCAGCTCGACACCGGGATGGCGGTCGGCGAACGCCAGGGCAGCAGGAATCGTCACGGGCAGGCCGAAATCGCCTCCCATGCAATCGATCGCGATACGGATCATAGCCATGGACGCAGAAACGCCTGCCCGCGCGCGCGGCGGCTGCCCGGATCGCTACAGACGCAAGCTGTATCGGTCATCGGCAAACCTGGTTCGGCGGGACAGACAAGACCGGAAAAACCATTCCGCAAGTGCCCAGGGGAGGAACGCCGACCTTGCGGCCTCGCGGCGTCCGCATTCCACCCCTGAGTAAACGACCCCAGTGCAAGGGACTGCCCAGGGCCGTTCGGTATCACTCGTCGTTCTTGGTCTTGAGGACTTTGCGACCGCGATAGATGCCGTTGGGGCTGATGTGGTGACGCAGGTGCGTCTCGCCCGTGGTCGGTTCGACCGCAACGGGGGGATTGGTCAGGAAATCGTGGGCGCGGTGCATGCCACGCTTGGAAGGCGACTTTTTGTTTTGCTGAACGGCCATGTGACTGGACTCCTAGGAACGGCGCGCATTGTAAGCCAGATGCCTACGCGTGACCGCCGCGAGTTCTAAAACCTGCTTTCTCGAATGATGACGGCGGTCTGCGCAGGCTTGCCCGAAACGCCGTCCAAAAACCCAAACTACTACGAAAACGCTTACAACGATCGCTTACTTGTCCGCATCGCGCCGGACGCGAAGCCCGAGGCCCCAATCCGGTTCGCTGCGACTATACACAAAATATGTCGCTTATTTGCCGACATCGCCCGTCGAGCCTTTCAGCCCGGCCAGCACCGCGAACGGCGACGGCTTTTTCTCGGGCGCATCGCCCGAGGATCCGCCCCCGCCGTCGGGACAGACGTCGTGCCGAGGGACGTACGGCACGCTCAGGATCAGCTCGTCCTCGACCTGCTCGAACAGATCGAAGCGACGCGACCCCAGCACTTTCTCGAAATCCTGCCCCGAACCGAGCTCTTCCAGGTCGGACTCGTCGAACGAGTCCGGGTCGTCGAGCTCGGCCTCGGTTTCGACCAGCTGCAGCGCGACCTCGGATTCGATGGGCATCGCCAGCGGCCCCAGGCAACGCTGGCACTGCACGGTCAGGACCGTTTCGACAGCGAGCCGGATCAGGGGTTCGCCCAGCGGACCGCGGTCGGCCTGGGCCGACCAGCGCACTACCGCGGAAGGATCCTGCTCGGGCAAGCCGTCCAGCAACCGGACGAAACGCGCGAGCGGCGCGCTGCCTTCGAGCGACCGCCCGAGCCGAACGAACTCGAACGCATCGATGTGGCGCACCGCGCCGGGTTCGCTGGACTCTTTCACGACCTGCCGCCTTGCATGTTTTTCCCTTGGTGGAAAAGAAGCTCGGGAAAACGTTGGATAATAGCGTGAAAACCCGAAAAGAGTCAAACAAGTCAAACACTTATCCCACCATGGCAAGCTCCGAAACCACGGCGCGGTCCCTGATCCTCGCCTCGACCTCCCCCTACCGCCGCGAGCTGCTCGAACGGCTGAGGCTTCCCTTCTCCGTAGCCGCGCCCGGCGTGGACGAAACACCGGTTCCGGGCGAAGCGCCCGAGGACCTGGCCCTGCGACTGGCCCTGGCCAAGGCCCGCGCCGTGAGCCAGGCCCGTCCGGGCGCCCTGGTGATCGGTTCGGACCAGGTCGCGACGGTGGACGGGGCCCCCATCGGCAAGCCCGGCGGCTTCGAGCAGGCGCTCGCGCAATTGCAGGCCATGCGCGGCCGCACGGTTTTCTTCCACACCGCCGTGGCCGTGGATGACGGCCGGCGGCCGGCGACCGCCGTCGTAAGCACGCGATGCATGTTGCGCGAACTGTCCGACCGGGCGCTGCGCGCCTACCTGCACGCCGAGCGCCCCTACGACACGGCCGGCAGCGCCAAGGCCGAGGCGCTGGGCATCGCGCTCATGGAGCGCATAGAAAGCGACGACCCCACCGCCCTGATCGGCCTGCCGCTGATCGCCCTGACCCGGCTGCTGGCCGGCTTCGGCATGGACCCGCTGGACGCGCTCGAGGAGCCCCGGGCATGAAATCCTCCGGCATCCTGCACCTGGTCCCCGTCTCGCTGGGCGACGCGCCGCCCGAGCGCTGGCTGCCCGCCGAGGCCCGTGCCCTGGCCGGCCGGCTGGACACCTACATCGCCGAGAATGCCAAGACCGCGCGCGCTTTCCTGAAGGCCATCGGCACCGTGCGGCCCATCCAGGAAATCACCATCCACACCCTGGATGCCCGTACCGACGACCGCGACATCGCCGCCTGGCTCAAGCCCATCGCGGCGGGCGGCGAAATCGGACTGGTCTCAGAGGCCGGCTGCCCGGCGGTGGCCGACCCCGGCGCGCGCGTGGCCCGCGCCGCGCATGCCATGGGCATACGCGTGCAGCCGTGGGTGGGCCCCTCCTCCATCCTGCTCGGCCTGATGGCCAGCGGCCTGGACGGCCAGCGCTTCGCCTTCCACGGCTACGCGCCGGTCGACGCGGGCGAGCGTGCTCGCCAGTTGCGAGAGTGGGAGCAAACCTCGGCGCGGCACAACCAGACCCAGCTCCTGATCGAGACGCCCTATCGCAACGGCGCCATGTTCGCGACGATGCTGGCCACGCTGCGGCCGGCGACCCTGCTGTGCGTCGCCCGCTCGCTCACCACGGATCGCGAATGGGTGCGCACGAACAGCGTCGCGGACTGGAAGCGCCTGCCGCCGCCCGACCTGGACAAGCAGCCCACGCTGTTCCTGTTCCTGGCCAAGGGCTGACCAGGCACTGCATCACATGCGATAAACGGATAACCAAGCACGAAAGAAATCGTTGGGCGGCCAGCCTTCCGTCTCTAGCATCCTTGGACATGAACGACCGGCATGCGGGAGAAGGCGCTCTTCTCCCGCTGCGGTCCCCCGCACTCCGGCCCACGGCCGGTTCCAGGAGAGACGAACATGGCGGTACGCGATTTGCACCCCCTGCCCGGCATCGAAGCCTCGGTCCGGCACGATGCCGATGTGCTGATCATAGGAGGCGGCCCGGCCGGCACGTGGGCCGCCGTCAGCGCGGCCGCACGCGGCGCGCGCGCGCTGCTGGCGGACAAGGGATACTGCGGCACCTCCGGCGCGACCGCGCCCTCCGGCACCGGGGTATGGCACGTCCCGCGCGACACCGCCGCGCGCGAGAAGGCCAAGGCCAGCCGACTGGAAATGGGCGGCTTCCTGGCCGAGCACGCCTGGATGGACCGCGTGCTGGAACAGACGTGGAACAACATCGAGACACTGACGGAATGGGGCTACCCCTTTCCGCAGGACGAACACGGCCAGTTGCACCGGACCTCGCTGCAGGGCCCGGACTACATGCGGCTGATGCGCAAGGCGGCCAAGCAGGCGGGCGCGCGCATCCTCGACCACAGCCCGGTGCTGGAGCTGCTGGTGGACGAGCACGGCACGGTCTGCGGCGCCTTCGGCATCAACCGCCAGACGGGTTCGACGTGGGTGGCCCGCGCCGGCGCGGTGGTGCTGGCCACGGGCGGCTGCGCCTTCCTGAGCCGCGCGCTGGGCTGCAACGTCCTGACCGGCGACGGCTACCTGCTCGGAGCCGAAGCCGGGGCCGAGCTGTCGGGCATGGAGTTCTCCAACGCCTATGGACTGGGCCCGGCCTTCGCGTCGGTCACCAAGTCCCTGTTCTACAACTGGGCGACCTTCTACGACCGCGATGGACAACGCATCGAGGGGGCGGGCTCGTCGCGCGGACGCGGCGTCATCGCCAGGACGCTGGCGACCCAGCCCGTCTACGCCTGCCTGGACCGCGCCGACGCATCCATCCGCGCCTGGATGCGCACCGCCCAGCCCAACTTCTTCGTCCCCTTCGACCGGCAGGGCATCGATCCCTTCACCCAGCACTTCCCGGTCACGCTGCGCCTGGAAGGCACGGTGCGCGGCACCGGCGGCCTGCATGTGGTCGACGATGACTGCGCCACGACGGTGGCCGGGCTGTATGCCGCGGGCGACGCCGCCACGCGCGAGCTGATCTGCGGAGCCTTCACCGGCGGAGGCAGCCACAACGCCGCATGGGCCATGTCCTCGGGTTTCTGGGCCGGTGCCGGCGCCGCCCGGTTCGCCCGCGAGGCGCGCGCCTTCGGCCATCGCAACGTCCATCGCGCCGGCGTCGCCGGGCTGGGCGGCAACCCGTCCGCCCCGTGGGACGCGGACGCGGTCATCCGCGCGGTGCAGGCCGAGGTGTTTCCCACCGAACGCAACTGGACGCGCAGCGGACCGCTGCTGGAGGACTCGCTGCGACGGCTGGATGCACTATGGGCCCGCGTGCGCCACGGACGCCCCGCGGGCACGGGCACGCAGTGGGTGCGCGCCCGCGAGGCGGCGGCCATGCTGGCAACCTCGCGCTGGATGTATCGCAGCGCCCTGCGACGCACCGAAACGCGCGGCATGCACCGGCGCGCCGAGCACGCGGCCGTCGACCCCGCCCAGCACCATCGGCTGGTCAGCGGCGGATTGGACGAGGTCTGGGTGCGCACGCAGGCCGTCTCGACGCCCGCGACCCCGGGCGCCTACACGGGCAAGGTGGCGGCATGATCGAGATCGTCAGCGCCGAACGCTGCACCGCCTGCAACATCTGCGTGCACGCCTGCCCCACGAACGTCTTCGATCTCGTTCCCGGCGGCCCGCCGCGCATCGCGCGGCAATCCGATTGCCAGACCTGCTTCATGTGCGAGCTCTACTGCCCGGTGGACGCGCTGTACGTGGCGCCGTCGGCCGACGCCGCGCAGGCGGTCGAGGAAGCCGCGGCGCAACCCTTGATGGGCAGCTACCGTGCCGCGATCGGCTGGGGCGCCGGGCGCACGGCGACGGCACGGCGCGACAGCAGCTTCGAGCTGTTGATTCGCGCGCATTGATAGAGCCCCCCTACGCGCTTGCGCGCGCCCTGCACGGGTGAGCCCCCAGCCGCTACGCGGCAGCCCCCCCCACAGGGGGCCGGGGCCCGCCCTGGGGCGGCCCGGCGCCGGGCCCCGTGGGGGCGGCACCGGCGGAGCCGGATCCGCTGTGCCCTGGCAACGGCTGGGGGCATCGTCATTTTCAACAAGGATAGGAATATGCGGTTCATTCGTTATGCGGCGGCGGCGGTGGTGTCGGGATTGGTGGCGGCGGGCGCGCAGGCGCAGGGCTGGCCGGAGCAGGTGCGGTTCGGCGGGTTCGGACAGGGATTCGGCAAGCCCTATGGGCTGGCGGTGCTGGCGATCGCCCAGGGCAAGGGATTCATCGCCGATGAATTCAAGGGCACGCCGGTCAAGCTGAGCTTCGAGTACTTCACGGGCACGGGGCCGGCGATCAACGAGGCCATCGCCAACAAGCGGCTGGATTTCGCCCAGTACGGCTCGCTGCCCAACATCGTCGGCCGCGCCAACGGGCTGCCCACGCGCATCGTGGCCTCGTACGGCTACACCACCATCTTCGGCGTGGCCCGGCCCGACCTGCCGGTCAGGTCGTTCAAGGACCTCAAGGGCAAGCGGGTGGCCGTGGCCAAGGGCACGGTGCTCCACTGGGCCTTCCTGAAGGCCCTGGAGGGAAACGGCCTGACCCTCAAGGACGTGACCCTGCTCGACCTGGCCACCGCAGACCAGTTGGCGGCGCTCACGGCAGGCAGCGTGGACGCGGTGATCGGTTCGAGCGTGCTGCTGTCGCTGCGCGACAAGGGACTGGCCAAGGTGTTCTACAGCTCGCACGACATCGGCCCCAAGGCAGCCGGCTTCGGCGCGATCACGGTGACGGAATCGTTCGAGCAGCGCTACCCCGAGGCCACGCAGCGCGTGGTGCGCGGGCTGGTGCGCGCGGCGGAGTGGCTGGGCCATGAGGAGAACCGCGAGGAAGCCCTGCAGATCTGGACCCGCTCCGGCGTGCCCTACCCGGCACTGCGCGACGAATATGCGGGCGTGGCGCTCAAGGACGTATTCAATCCGCGCATCGACGAATTCTTCATCTCCCAGTACCGCGACGCCATCGCCTTCAGCCGGGAACAGAAACTGATCCGCTCGGGCATCGACCTGCAGCAATGGTTCCTGCCCCGGTACGTCGACCAGGCGCTCGACCAACTCGGCCTGCAGCGAACCTGGCCACGGCGTGACGCCAGCGGCAAGCCGCTGGAAGGCTGAGCGGAGCGACAGCCATGGCTTCCCATACCGACGCCCGCCTGGACGCGATCGCCGTCCCCGCCTCCACGCCTCGCCCTCGCCCTTCGCGGGCCTGGCGCGCCGCGCTGCTTCCCCTGCTGCTGCCGGCCTTGGCGCTGTGCGCCTGGCAACTGGCCGCCTCGCAGGGCTGGATGGCACCACAGATCCTGCCGGCGCCGGAACAGGTATGGGCCAGCTTCGTGGAACTGCTGGAGAACGGCGACATCGCCGCGAACTTCGCCGTCAGCCTGCACCGCATCGGCATGGGTTTCCTGCTGGGCGCCGCGCTGGGCCTGGCCACCGGCATCGCGCTGGGGGTCTCGAACACCGCGCGCGACTATCTCGACCCGCTGCTGCGCGCGCTGTTCGCCATTCCGTCCATCGGCTGGATACCCATCCTGATCCTGGTCTTCGGCATCGCCGAGACGCTGAAGATCCTGATCATCGCCAAGGCGGTCTTCGTGCCCATCGTCATCAATACCGCCCAGGGCATACGCGACATCCCCAAGACCCACCTCGAAACCGCGCGGGTGCTGCGCCTGCGGCCCTGGACCCGCTTCATCCGGGTGATCGCGCCCGCCAGCCTGGGCCCGGTCTTCAGCGGCGTGCGGCTGGGTCTGGGCCACGCGTTCATCGCCCTGATCGTCGTCGAGATGCTGGCCGCCACCGAGGGCATCGGCTACATGATGGTGTGGGGCCGCAAGCAGTTCCAGACCGACATCGTGATCGTCGGCATGATCGTGGTGGGGCTGGCGGGCTTCGCGCTGGATCGCGCCCTGCTGGCCATCGAGCAGATCCTGAACCGCAAGGTGCCGCCCCATGGCTGATACCGCCTGGCAAGGGCCGCTGGCCGCCCTCTCGCGCATTCCACCCCGCGTGCGGCGCGGCGCCGTCCTGCCCGCCGCCCTGGTGCTGGCGTGGCTGGCCGTGGTCGATACCGGCTTCGCGAGGACTCCGCTGCTGGTTCCGCTGCACCAGGTGCTGTCGGCGCCGTTCGTGGATCCGGACGGCCGGCAGATCTGGACCGCGCTGGCCGCCAGCCTGGCGCGGGCCACGGCCGGCATCGCGCTGGGCGCGTCCGCCGGCGTCGCGCTGGGTGTCGCCCTGGGACTGTCGCGCCCGCTCCAGCGCGGAATCGCTCCCACGCTGCACGGGCTGCGCCAGATCGCCCTGTTCGCATGGATTCCGCTGCTGACCGCCTGGTTCGGCACGGGCGAGATCGCCAAGGTGGTCTTCATCTCGCTGTCGGCCTTCTTTCCCGCCTTCCTGAACACCGAGCAGGGCGTGCGGGCGATCGCGCCCGCCTACTGGGAAACCGCGGCGGTGCTGCGGCTGCGGCCGTGGCGCCGAGTGACGAAGATGGTCCTGCCCGCCGCGCTGCCCGCCATCCTGATCGGCCTGGAAATCGCGCTGCTGACTGCCTGGATAGGCACGGTGGGAGCCGAGTACGCGATCGGCGTCGGCCGCGGCCTGGGTTCGTTCCTGGTGGCGGCGCGGGAACTGTTCCGCATGGACCTGGTGCTGGCCGGGGTCGTCGCGCTGGCGCTGGTGGGCTATGCCTGCAACCGGGCCTCGCGCCATGTCTTTTCACGCATCATCACCTGGCGGGACCGCTAATGACGACATCTTCCCCTTCCCTGGCCCGGCCCGGATCCTACGCGCTGTCCCTGCGCCGGGTGGGCAAGCAATACACCGTGGACGACCAGCCGCTGCCGGTCCTGGAGCGCATCAACCTGGACCTGCGGCACGGCGAATTCCTGAGCATCGTGGGTGCGTCCGGCTGCGGCAAGTCGACGCTGCTGCGCCTGGTGGCCGGCCTGGACGCGGCATTCGAGGGCGAGATCCTGATCGACGGCCGGCCCATCGCCGGACCGGGCATCGAACGCGGCATGGTGTTCCAGGACCACCGTCTCTTCCCCTGGCTGAGCATCGCGGACAACGTCGCGCTGGGACTCGACAGCCTGGATCTCGATCCGCGCGACCGCGACCGGCGCGTGGCGGCGATGCTGGAACTGGTGGGGCTGTCCGCCTTCGCCAAGGCCCATCCCCACCAGCTTTCGGGCGGCATGGCCCAGCGCGCGGCAATCGCCCGCGCATTGGTGTCGGAACCGGAGATACTGCTGATGGACGAGCCCTTCGGCGCCCTGGACTCGCTGACGCGTGTCCACCTGCAGGAGGAGTTGCTGCGCATCTGGTCGCAGCGGCGGGTGACGGTGATCGTGGTGACCCACGACGTGGAGGAAGCCGTCTACCTGAGCGACACGGTGGCGGTCATGGCGCCCCGCCCCGGCCGCGTCGTCGGCGCGACCCGGATCGACCTGCCGCGCCCTCGCGATCGCGCCGATCCGCGCTTCGGCGACATCCGGCGCGCCATCCTGGGACAGTTGCGGCGCTGAGGCCGCCGCGCATCGCGCCCCGGGGCCCCCCGGGGCGGTCCGTCACTTCCAGTGCCAGAAGCCGCCGGCACCGCCCAGGCCGGTCTTGGCCAGCCCGGCGCCGAAGGACACGCCCACGCGCTTGGCGACCCGCTCGGCGAAGTTTTCCCGGACCGTGTAGTCCACCACCGTGTCGGCCTGGATGACGTCGCGCGCGACGCTGTCCACCGTGCCCAGTTCGTCGGCCAGGCCCAGTTCGACGCTCTTGGCGCCCGTCCAGATAAGGCCGGTGAACATGTCCGGCGTTTCATGCAACCGCTCGCCGCGCCCTTCCCGCACCGCGCCGACGAACTGCTGGAAGATTTCCTGGACCAGCGCCTGGGCGTGGGCCTGCTGCCCGGGATTGGCGGGCGAGAACGGATCCAGCAGCGCCTTGTTCTCTCCGGACACGACCAGGCGCCGTTCGATTCCCACCTTGTCCATCAGGCCGGTGAAGCCGAAGCCTTCCATGATGACGCCGATGGAGCCGACCACGCTGGCCTTGTTGACGTAGATCTTGTCGGCCGCGGCGGCAACGTAGTAGCCGCCGGAGGCGCAGATTTCCTCGACCACGGCATACACGGGCTTGTCGGGATTCTGGGCGCGCAGGCGGCGGATCTCGTCGAAGATCATGCCGGCCTGGACCGGGCTGCCGCCCGGGCTGTTGATGCGCAGGACTACTCCCTTGGCGTTGTCGTCGTCGAAGGCGGCCTGCAGCGCTGCGTTGATCTTGTCGGCGCTGGCCTCGCCCTGGGCATCGATGACGCCGTCCAGTTCGATCAGCGCGGTATGCGGGTCGGGCGTGCCCGAACCCGAACCCCTGAACAGCACGCCGGTGGCGGCGAGCACCAGCAGGACCACGATGGCGAGCATCAGCAGCCGGAAGAAAATGGTCCAGCGCCGCCTGGCGCGCTGCTCCTTGAGCGAAGCAAAGACCAGCTTCTCCAGCACGTCGCGCTCCCATTCCCCCGGAGCGCGGGACGAAGCATCGGGCGGGGAGGAATAGGCATCCTGGGACATGAAGACAACTCGCTATGAAAGGTCGAAGGTAAGCAATCGCTAGGATAGGGCAAGTCGCGGCGCGGCGACAGCGGCCCTCGCGGCCAGGGCCGGTTCACACCGCGCGCCTTGCGCGGCTCCTAGGCCGCCCGGGCCGCGATGCGGCCGTGCAGCCAGTCGCCCAGTTCGGCGATGCTGCCGGCCAGTGTCTGCGGCGCGCATCCGGCCAGCTCGTCCACGGCGTGCGCCCCATAGGTCACGCCCACGCCATGGATCCCGGCGTTGCGGGCCATCTGCAGGTCGTGCGACGTATCGCCCACCATGACGGCGGATGCCGGATCGGCGCCCAGCTCGCGCATGATCTCGAACAACATGGCCGGATTGGGCTTGGAGAAGGTCTCGTCGGCGCAGCGGGTGGTGTCGAAATACCGCCGGATGCCGGTAGCGTCCAGCGCCCGCTCCAGGCCGACGCGGCTCTTGCCCGTGGCCACCGCCAGCCGCGCGCCGCGCTCGGCCAGGCGCGCCAGCATCTGCTCGGCGCCGGCGAAAAGACGCAGCTGCGGATCGCGGGTCAGGTAATGGAAGCGGTAGCGCGCGACGAAGGCCTGGACCTGGTCCTGCGCCAGCGTGGGAACGGCCGCCATCAGCGCGTCCTGCAGGCTCAGGCCGATGACCCAGGCGGCGGCCTCGTCGGGCGGCACCGGCAGCCCGAGGTCGCGACAGGCGGACTGGATGGCGGCGATGATGGTCGGCGTCGAGTCCATCAGGGTGCCGTCCCAGTCGAACACGATCAGCGAATAGCCCGGGAGGGGTGAAGTCATGGATGTTCCAGTTGCTGTAGGAATTCGACGCAATCTTCGGGCAGACGGGCTTCCAGCGCCAGGGACTCGCCGGTCAGCGGATGCGGGACGGCCAGGGTGTGGGCGTGCAGGAACATCCGGCGGAACCCGCGCCCGGCCGCAGCCGCGTTGGCGTGGTCGTCGCCGTACTTGTCGTCGCCCACGATGGGAAATCCGCAACTGGTCACGTGCACCCGGATCTGGTGGGTCCGCCCGGTCTTGAGCTCGGCGTCCAGCAGGGAATACAGGCCGTAGCGCCGCTTGAGGGTGAAGATGGTGTGGGCCGCCTGACCATCGGGATCGACCTTCACGCGGCGTTCGCCCGACTGGGTGGACCACTTGGTGAGCGGCTTGCGTACATGCTGCCGGTCGTTGACCCAGTCCCCCACGACCAGGACCAGGTAATGCTTGTTCCAGAGGCCGTTGCGCAGCGATTCGTGCAGGCCGACCAGGGCGCTGCGCTTCTTGGCCACCAGCAGCAGCCCCGACGTGTCGCGGTCGAGCCGGTGCACCAGTTCCAGGAAGCGCGCCTCGGGCCGCGCCCGCCGCAACTGTTCGATGACGCCGAAATCCACCCCGCTGCCGCCGTGCACCGCCACGCCTGCCGGCTTGTCGATCGCCAGCAGCGCGTCGTCCTCGAACACGATGGGGAATTCGCCGGGAGGCACGAAGCGCACCGGCGCCTCGGGCAGCCGGAACGGCGGCACCCGGACGACGTCGCCGGCGGCGATCCGGTGGTCCACCGGCACCCGGCCACGGTTGACCCGCACCTGGCCGCCCCGGATGGCCTTGTACAGGTGGCTCTTGGGCACGCCCTTGCACAGGCGCAGCAGGAAATTGTCCAGCCGCTGGCCATCGTGCGCCTCGTCCACTTCGACCAGGCGCACGGCGGGGGCCGCGGCCGGTTCGGGGTTCCGGGGCGGGCGGCCCTGGCCGGGCGTGGATTTCGCTTTGCGCAACAATGGTAGCGACATATAATCCTGAAGCCTGATCGAATCAGGCGGGTTGGAGCACAGGGTTGACGTACACGTTGTGTCCCTGAACCGCGCTTCCGGCGTCGAGACGCGCTTTCATGCGGCGTTTCCGCCAGATGTGCGCGAGACACCTTTCCGAATCCAGGCCGCGTCCCAATCGGGCTGCCGCCTGCCGCTGAATGTTTCGCGGCAAGCCGTGCAGCCTTTGCAGCACGCCGCCGGGTCAGGACAGGTCGCAAAGTGTGCCGGAATTGTACCCGTCCCGCCCGCCGGATTCTTCCGGGCCGTCATGGTCGCCCGCCCGTCGCGCCGCAATGGCTTCGAACCCGAAGCCCAACCGCGCGACGACGGATATGCGCCCGCGGACGCAAGTACAAAGAAACCGTCGTATACGCAAAGGCTCGCCCAAGAGGCGAGTCTGTCTGGCTCGCAAATACCGTGAACACCACTGCTTTCGATACCGCAACCGTCCCTCGCCCCCACCGCAAGCCGCGGTCAGTGGGCGACGGCCGCGGCATCCACGGTGCCTGCGCTCTCTCCCGACCTTGCGCATTCCCACCCGGCCGGTCATCGTGACCTGAGTCCGCGGGGTGCGGCTTTTCGCGCACCGGTTTCCTCCACTCGCTCCGCGCACCGCGCATCTTCCCGACGGCCCGAGGCTGCGCGCCGGTTTTCGGCGCGACACGACCACGGAGAACTTCATACATGAAGCGCATGCTGTTCAACGCAACGCACCAGGAAGAACTGCGCGTTGCCATCGTCGACGGGCAGAAGCTCATCGACCTCGACATCGAAACCGCCGGCCGCGAACAACGCAAAGGCAACATCTACAAGGGCGTCGTCACCCGCATCGAACCCAGCCTGGAAGCCTGCTTCGTCAACTACGGCGAGGAACGCCACGGCTTCCTGCCCTTCAAGGAAATCGCCCGCACCTACTTCAAGGAAGGCGTGGACGTGCGCAGCGCCCGCATCCAGGACGTGCTGCGCGAAGGCCAGGAACTCATCGTCCAGGTCGAGAAGGAAGAGCGCGGCAACAAGGGCGCGGCCCTGACCACGTTCATCTCGCTGGCCGGCCGCTACCTGGTGCTGATGCCCAACAACCCCCGCGGCGGCGGCGTGTCGCGCCGCGTCGAGGGCGAAGACCGCCAGGAGCTGCGTGAAACCATGGAGCAGCTCCAGGTTCCGCAGGGCATGAGCATCATCGCCCGCACCGCCGGCATCGGCCGCAACGTCGAAGAGCTGCAATGGGACCTGTCCTACCTGATGCAGCTGTGGACCGCCATCGACGGCGCCGCCCGCGAGAATGCCGGCCCCATCCTGATCTACCTGGAATCGAGCCTGGTCATCCGGGCCATCCGCGACTATTTCTCGCCCGACATCGGCGAGATCCTGATCGACACCGACGACATCGCCGACCAGGCCTGCGCCTTCATGAGCGTGGTCATGCCGGACAACGTCCAGCGGGTGAAACGCTACCGCGACGACGTGCCCCTGTTCTCGCGCTTCCAGATCGAACACCAGATCGAGACCGCCTACGCCCGCACGGTGCCCCTGCCCTCGGGCGGCGCGGTGGTGATCGACCACACCGAGGCCCTGGTCGCGGTGGACGTCAACTCGGCGCGCGCCACCAAGGGCAGCGACATCGAGGAAACCGCGCTGCGCACCAACCTGGAAGCGGCCGACGAAGTGGCCCGCCAGTTGCGCCTGCGCGACCTGGGCGGCCTGATCGTCATCGACTTCATCGACATGGAAGACGGCAAGAACCAGCGCGCCGTCGAGCAGCGCCTGCGCGAAGCCCTCCATTTCGACCGCGCCCGCGTGCAGATGGGCAAGATCTCGCGCTTCGGCCTGATGGAGCTGTCGCGCCAGCGGCTGCGCCCGGCGCTGAACGAGGGCTCGCACATCACCTGCCCGCGCTGCAACGGCACCGGCGTCATCCGCGACACCGAGTCCAGCGCCCTGCAGGTGCTGCGCCTGATCCAGGAAGAGTCCATGAAGGAAAACACCGCCGCCGTGCACGCCCAGGTGCCGGTGGAAGTGGCCACCTTCCTGCTGAACGAGAAGCGCACCGACATCGCCAAGATGGAAGCGCGCCTGAAGGTCAACGTCATCCTCATCCCCAACAAGCACCTGGATACGCCGCACCATCGCATCGAGCGCCTTCGGCACGACGACCCCAGGCTGGAAAGCACCAAGGCCAGCTTCGAGCTGGCCGAGGCGCCCGAGACCAACCTTGCCTATTCCGCGCAGGAACACGAGGTCAAGGCCCGCCCCGAGGCGCTCGTCAAGGGCATCACCCCCGCCCAGCCGGCGCCCGTCTCCTCCACGCCCCCGTCCGGCGCGAATGGCTCGCGAGCCAAGGCCGAGCCCGCCGCGGCGCCGTCCGCCGGCGGCTTCTCGGCCCTGGTGTCGCGCCTGTTCGGCTGGCTGAAGGGCAGCCCCGCCCAGCCGGCCGAGCCGGCCGCCCGCCCGCGCAAGGAAGAATCGCGCGAGGAACGAGACGCCCATCGCAACCGCCGCCGCCCGCCCCAGGGCGGCAACCGCGGCCGCCGCGACAACCGCGAGGCGCGCCCCGATGACCGCGAGCGCCAGGAAGGCGAGGAAGGCCGCAAGGAAGCCCGCGATTCGCGCGGACAGCGCCGCGATGGCCGCCGGGACGACCGTGCCCGCGCGCCCAGGCAGGAAGAGCAGCGCCCCGTGGCCGTCGCGCCCGTCGCCGATGACGCCGAGCAACAGTCGGGCGAGGCTCGCAACCGCAACCGCCGCGGCCGCCGCGGAGGACGCCGCGAGGACCTGCCGGCCGATGAAGCCGCCGGCTCGACCGTTGCCGCGGCCGCCGTCGTGGCTGGCGAGGCCGTCGCACCCGTCGCCGCCCCCGAGGCCCCGATCGTCCCCGACGCGCCCCTGACCGCCGAGCCGCAAGGTCTCCAGGAAGAGGAACCGCTCGCCGCCGCCGATGGCGCCGATGGCGAACCGGAACGCAAGCGCCGCCGCCGTCGTGGCCGCCGTGGCCGCCGCCAGGGCGAAGCCGGCGCCCAACTGGGCGAAGATGGCCTGCAGGACGACGAGGCAGCCGATGACGAAGACGCCGCTCCGGCGTCCGCCCCGGCCCAGCCGCTGGCCACGGTATCCGAGCCCATCCTGATCACGGCCGAGGCCCTGCCCATCGACACGCCCGCCCCCGTGGTGGCGGAAGTCGTGCACGCGCCGGCCCAGCCCGCCCAGGAAGCCCAGCCGTCGCAAGAGGCCGCTCCCCAGGCCGAGGAAACCGCCCCCGTGGCGGCTCCGCAGGCGGTCGAGGAACCCGCGCCCGCCATTGCCGCCGAGGCCCCTGTGCAGCAGGCCGCCGAAGCTCCGGTCCAGCCGGCCGAGCCCACGCCCCAGGCCGAGGCTCCCGCCGCGCAGCCTGAACCGGTTGCCGCGGAGGCCCAGGCCGAGGTGCCCGCGCCCGTGGCCGAGACGCCTGCTCCGCAACCGTCCTCCATCCTGGATACGCCGGCCCAGATCGTCGTTCCCCAGGCCGCCGCGTCCCACGACGAACTCGTGCGCGTGGTCGAGCAGGCCGGCATGCAGTGGGTGGAAACGGACAGCGCCAAGCTGGCGGCTGCCCGCCAGGCCGCTCCCGCCGCCGCGCCGGTCCGCCTGGGCCGCGAGCCGCGTGTCCGGCCGCCGGCGGCCGCCGAGGCGCTGGTCCAGGTGGAAACCCGTCCCGAGCTGCGTCACTGATCACGCAGCCGGGCCGTCACGAATGCCGCACGTTCGCGTGCGGCATTTTTTTTGCCCGGAGTCCGGCCTGCCAGCCCACGGCATCATGTTGCACGGGCGGCCGCCGAAGCGGTGCCGCAAAATCACCACAAGGCTGCCCGAGCCCGGCCGCAACGCCTAGAATGGCGGCTTGGCCTGCCCTACGGGATATCCCCCCATGTCCAGCAAGAAGACCCTCGAGAACTCATGGCTGGGGAATATCCCGCTGACCGGCAAGGTATCGCTGCTGGTGGGCTCGCTGCTTACCCTGTTCATCGTCTCCAGCATCGGCACGTCGCTGGTCCTGGAACAGGAGAAGCAGAACCGGGCCGCCTTCCGCGCCACGGTCGACCTGCTGCGCGAGATCGAGCAGACCAATCGCGTGCTGTATCAGCGGCAGTCCGAACTGCGGCAGTTGCTGCTGAGCCCGGGCGAACCCGACACCAAGACGCTGCAGACGGCCAACGCCGCGATCACGCAGCACCTGGACCACCTGGAACAGCAGGTCCGGAACGACGCCGCGCAAAGCACCCGGCTGGACACCATACGCGGCCTGGACGCCAGTTGGCGCAACAATGTCGAACAACAGGTGCTGCCCGAGCTGCGGCGCCTGGCCAAGGAATCGCCGGCCGAGGCCGCCAGCCAGCGCGAGCGGCTCTTCCCGAAGTTCACCGCCAGCACCCCGGTCGCCACACCGGCCATCGTCGCGGCCCTCGACGGGTTCGGCACCTATGCGCGGCGGCAGCTGGAAGAGCGCGAGAGTGCCCTGGAGCAGTCTGAATCCCAGCGCGAGTGGCTGCTGTGGGGCACGCTGCTGCTGGCCGCGCTGTGCGGCGTGGCGGCCTTGCGGCTGTCGGCCACGCTCGTGACCCGGCCCTTGCGCCTGATGAGCGAGCGCATGGAGCGCCTGGCCCGGCACGACCACGCCATCGAAACGCCCCGGCTCGACCGGCGCGACGAGATCGGCACCATCTCCAGGGCCTTGACCGAGTTCAAGCAGATGGCCATCGACATCTCGGACCAGAATTGGGTGGGCCACTGCGTGGGACGGATCGCCGACCGCCTGCAGCGCGCGTCGTCCCATGCCGAGTTCGCCCAGGCGCTGCTGTCGCAACTGGGCACGGAGCTGGGCGCGGGCGTGGCGCTGTTCCACCTGCGCGCGGAGGACGACGTCCTGCATCCGGTCGGACACTACGGATACCAGCCCGATCCCGCGGACCGGATCCAGCCGTTCAGGATGGGCGAAGGCCTGGTCGGCCAATGTGCCCGCGAAGCCCGGGTCATCGAGCTCGACGCGGTGCCGGACCATTACCTGCGCATGCGGTCCGGCCTGGGCGAGGCCGTGCCTCCCCGCCTGATGCTGATCCCCGTCCTGTCGATGGAGCACGTCCTTGCCGTCATCGAGCTGGGCCTGATGGGGCCCCTGGACGTCCGTCGCCGCCGCCTGCTGGAAACCCTGCTGCCCGTCGTCGCCCTGTCGCTGGAGAACATCACGCGCTCGGTGCGTACCCGGGAGCTCCTGGAACGCACGCAAAGCCAGGCCGCCGAGCTGCGCACCTCCGAGGAAGAACTGCGCACGCAGCAAGAGGAGCTGCAGGCCTCGAACGAAGAGCTGCGCCAGCAATCCGAGATCCTGAACCAGCAGAAGACGCTGCTGGAAGCCCTGCAGCGGGAGACGGCCGACAAGGCGGACGCGCTGGCCCGCGCCAGCCAGTACAAGTCCGACTTCCTGGCCAACATGTCGCACGAGCTGCGCACGCCGCTCAACAGCCTGCTGATCCTGTCCAACGACCTGGCCGAGAACCGCGAAGGCAACCTGAGCGAAGACCAGGTCGAGTCGGCCCGCATCATCCACGAAGGCGGCACCAACCTGCTGCGCCTGATCAACGACATCCTGGACCTGTCCAAGATCGAGGCCGGGAAGATGGAACTGTCGCTCGAACAGGTGGACCTGCGCGTTTTCGCGGCCCGGCTCAAGCGCCAGTTCGATCACGTGGCGCGCGGCAAGGGACTGCGTTTCGCGGTCGAGATCGCCGATGCGCTGCCGTCCGCGGTGCAGGCCGACGGCGGCAAGCTCGAGCAGATCGTGACCAACCTGCTCGGCAATGCCTTCAAGTTCACCCAGTCGGGCGAGGTCCGGCTGGTGCTGCGGCGCCCGGCCGCCGATCTTCCCGGCTTTCCGGCGGACCGGTCCGTCTCGATCGAAGTACACGATACCGGCATCGGCATCCCGCCCGAAAAATTCGCGCAGGTCTTCGGCGCGTTTGAACAGCTCGATGCCGGCACCAGCCGCCAGTTCGGCGGCACGGGCCTGGGGTTGGCGATCTCCCGCCGCCTCGCGCGGCTGCACCATGGCGACATCCAGTTGCGCAGCGAGCCCGGGCAAGGCAGCGTCTTCACGGTGCTGCTGCCGCAGGCCCAGCCCGGCGCAGCCGAACCGGCACCCCTTGCCGAGGCGCCCCCCGCGGCCGGCGACGCCACGGCGACGCTGCCGGATACACCGCCCGCCGCCCCCGCGTCCTCGCGCGACACCACCATCCTCGTGATCGAGGACGATCCGGCCTTCGCCCGCGTCCTGGCCGACATGATCCGGCGCAAGGGCTGTACGGCCCTGGTGGCCCACGGCGGCGAAGCCGGCCTGCAGCTCGCCCGCCAGCACCACCCCACCGGCATCATCCTGGACCTGATGCTGCCCGACATGGACGGCTGGACCGTCCTGGAACGGCTCAAGGCCGAGCCCGGCCTGCGCCACGTCCCGGTGCATATCGTCTCGGCGCTGGACCAACCCGCGCGCACGCGGGACTCCGGCATCGCCGGCTACCTGACCAAGCCGGTATCGGCCGACGCGCTCAACGGCGCCATCGACCGCCTGATGCTGCCGACCGAAGGACAGGTCCGGCGGCTGCTGATCATCGATGACGATCCGGCTTCCCGCACCTCGGTGCGGACCCTGCTGTCCTCCCAGCCCGTCGAGATCTCGGAAGCCGGCTCGGCCGAGGAGGCGCTGGCCATGCTGCGCGGCGAAACCTTCGATTGCGTCGTGCTGGACCTGGGCCTGCCGGGCATTTCAGGCTTCGACTTCCTCGAACAACTGTCCACCGTCGAACCGCGCCCGCCGATCGTGGTGTATTCCGCCCGCGAGCTGTCGCGCGAAGACCAGTTGCGGATACGCTCCCACACCGACAGCGTGGTGATCAAGGGCGCGCACTCGTCGGAACGGCTGCTGGACGAAGTCAGCCTCTTCCTGCACAGCGTGCGGCTGCGTCCCGCCGCGCCAGCCTCGGGCAGCGACGACGACCTGAAGGGGCGCAAGGTCCTGATGGTGGACGACGACATGCGCAACCTGTTCGCCCTGTCCAAGGCGCTGCGCGGCCGCGGCATGGAGGTCCTGATGGCGCAGGACGGCAGCAAGGCCCTGCGTCAGCTGGAAGAGAACCCCGACATCGAGCTGGTGCTGATGGACGTCATGATGCCGGTCATGGACGGCTACGAGGCCACGCAGGAGATCCGCAAGAATCCGCGCCATGCGCATCTGCCCATCATTTCGCTCACGGCCAAGGCCATGCAGGGCGACCGCGAGAAGAGCCTCGCCTCGGGCGCCAACGACTACCTGCCGAAACCGGTGGACATTCCCAAGCTGCTGTCTATGATGCGAGTATGGCTGCACCGCTAGGGCGGCCTGGAACGCCATGGAACCCGACCTGGACGAAATCGAGCTGGACCTGTTCGTGGAAGCCCTGCGGCGGCGCCACGGCTACGACCTGAGCCAGTACGCGCGCCCCTCGCTCAAGCGGCGCGTGCAGGGGCTGGTCCGCCAGCACGGCCTGGCGCACATCGGCGAGCTCACTTCGCGCATGCTGCGCGACGCTTCCTTGCTGCCGCAGGTGATCGAAGGGCTGTCGGTGCCCGTCTCGGAAATGTTCCGCGACCCTTTCGTGTTCGAGGCGCTGCGCACCAAGGTGTTCCCTGTCCTGGCCTCGTATCCCAGCATCAACATCTGGCAGGCGGGCTGCGCCCACGGCGAGGAAGTCTATTCGCTCGCCATCCTGCTGCAGGAAGCCGGGCTCTACGATCGCAGCCAGATCTACGCCACCGACTTTTCCGATGCCGCGCTGGCGCGAGCCCGGGAAGGCATCTTCCCCGTACGCGAGGCGCGGGCGGCCTCGCTGCGCTACCAGCAGGCGGGCGGCACCCGTACCCTGGCCGATTACTACCACGCGCGCTACGACCTGGTGAAGCTGGACGAATCGCTGTGCCGGAACGTGGTCTTCGCCAACCACAATCTCGCCACCGACGGTGTGTTTTGCGAAGCGCACCTGATCCTGTGCCGCAACGTGCTGATCTACTTCAACAACGCCTTGCAGGACCGCACGCTGGCCCTGTTCGCCGACAGCCTCGTGCGCGGCGGCTTCCTGTGCCTGGGCACCAAGGAAAATCTCGCGCTGGCATCGGCCTCCTCCAGCTTCGCCACGGTGGACGGTCCGGCGCGGATCTTCCGGTCGATACGGGCGACCTGACGGAGAGATGCGATGGAACTGGTGGCCATCGGCTGTTCCACCGGCGGACTGAAGGCCCTGCAAATCCTGCTGCGCGGCCTGGCCCCCTGCCCCCGGACCGCGTTCGTCGTCGTCATCCACACGGCGTCCGCCGATGCCGACTCCCTGCGCAGGTTGCTCGCCCGCGACACACCGATGCCCGTGCAGGAAGCGCAGGAGCGCGCGCCCGTGCTGCCCGGCGTGCTGTATGTCGCCCCGCCGGGCTATCATTTGCTGATTGGGGCCGATCACTATTTCTATCTGAATGTCGACCCCAAGGTCTGCTTCGTGCGACCCAGCATCGACGTGCTGTTCGAATCGGCCGCCGATGCGTACCGCCACCGCATGGCCGGCGTGATCCTGACCGGCGCCAACGACGACGGCGCCCGCGGATTACGCTGCGTCCGGCAGGCCGGGGGTATCGCGCTGGTGCAGGACCCGGAGGAAGCGGAAGCCTCCGGCATGCCGGAAGCCGCGCTTTCCCTGGCGGGCGCCGACCATTGCCTCGGGCTCGCCGACATTGCGAGCGAACTCAACCGGATGTGCCTATCTTGAAGACCGACCTGCCCACACCCAAGATCCTGATCGTGGACGACACGCCGGCCAATCTGTTCGCCATGCGCAAGCTGCTGGCGCAGATCGATGCCGAACTGGTCACGGTCGCCTCGGGCAACGAAGCGCTGGCGCTTTGCCTGGACGAGCGCTTCGCGCTGATCCTGCTCGATGTCAACATGCCCGAGATGGACGGCTACGAAGTCGCCGCCCTGCTGGCCAACGAACCGCTCAATCGCGACACGCCCATCATCTTCGTCACCGCCGCCTTCGCCGACGACCTGAATCAGTTGAAAGGCTATCGCAGCGGCGCGGTGGACTACATCGCCAAGCCGGTCAACGACTCGATACTGCTGTCCAAGGTCAAGGTGTTCCTGGAGCTGGAAACCAGCCGCCAGCGGCTCGCGCAGGCGCTGTCCACGCTGGAACAGCGCAACCAGCAACTGCAGGTGGAGATCGCCGAACGCCGGCGCATCGAGGAACAGATGCGGCACCAGGCCACGCACGACCAGTTGACGGGCCTGCCGAACCGGGCCTTGTTCATCGAGACGCTGGACCGCTTCCTGAGCCGTGCCCAGCGACACGATGAACTGTTCGCCCTGCTGTACGTGGACATCGACGGCTTCAAGCAGGTCAACGACGGCCATGGCCACCAGGCCGGCGACATGCTGTTGCAGGCCTTCTCGCTGCGGCTGCGGTCCGCCCTGCGCGCCGAGGACGTCGTGGCCCGCCTGGGCGGCGACGAATTCGGCGTCCTGCTGTGCAAGGCCGCCGACGGCGGCGCGATCCGGCAAAAATGCGTCGACCTGTGCGAGATCCTGCGCGCGCCCTATCGCCTGACCACCAATGGCCAGGCGTTCACGGCCCACGTGGGCGCAAGCATCGGCGCCGCGATCGCCATGCAACACGGCACCAGCCGCGACAGCCTGGTGCAGGCGGCCGACAACGCGATGTACGAAGCCAAGCGCAGCGGCAAGAACCAGGCGAGACTGGCCACCACGCTGCTGTGACCGCTCGCGCTACAGGGTAACCGCGACGCCCTGGCGGGCGTCGGCATGGCGCAGGAAATCGGTGACGGCATCGGCGCCCATGGGGGGCGAACAGAGGAACCCCTGCCAGGCATCGCAGCCCAGGTGCCTGAGCGCCTCCAGTTGCTGCGGCGTCTCGACGCCTTCGGCGATGGTCTGGATATCGACGGACCGGCAGAACTGTATGACGGTGCGCAGCATTTCCTTGTCGTAGGTGTTGTCCAGCATCCCGGCCACGAACTGGCGGTCCAGCTTGACCGCCGCGAACTGCGCCGAGCGCAGCCGCAGGAAGTTGGAATATCCGCTGCCGAAATCGTCCAGGCTGAAGCCCACGCCCATTTCTCCCAAGCGCCGGGTGATGGCGCCTGCCTCTTCCGGATCGGGAATCTCGGCCGACTCGGTCAGCTCGATTTCCAGCCGGCCCGGCTCGATGCCGTACTCCTCCAGTACCTGGCCCACGCTGGCGGCCAGGTCCCCCTGCAACTGGGCGGCGCTGAGGTTGACGGCCACCTGGGCACAGAACACGCCTTCCTCGCGCCATTCGGCCAGTTGCTGGCAAGCGCGCCTGAGCACCCACATGCCCAGCGCGGAACTGAGCCCCGCCGCCTCGACCTCGGGCACGAAGTCGTTGGGCATGACCATGGTTCCCTTGCGATGCCAGCGTACCAGGGCCTCGACGCCCCGTACCCGGCCGGTTCGCATTTCCAGCTGGGGCTGGTAGAACAGTTCGAACTCGCCGCGATCCAGGCCCTGCATGACCTCGGTGACCAGCGTGTCCTCGCGCGACATCAGCCTGCCGTCCAGGTCCTCGGGACCGTCGTTCCAGCATACCCACCGCGCCCGCGTGCGCAGCGCGTAGCGGGCCGCCTGCTGGGCGCGCAGCAGCACGTTCGAAGGCTGGGGCAGGTCGCTGGGCAGCATGACGATGCCGAAGGCGGCCAGCGACGACCCCTGGCTGGCACCCAGTATCTGCAGCAACGAGGAGCGCTGGAACAGCCGCTGGGCGGCGCCTATCGCGCCCGACTTGTCGTTGACGTCGCGCAGCACGATGATCAGGCTGGTGTCGTCCAGCATGCACAGCAGGTCGTCCGCGCGGATGAAACGGCGGATCTTGCCGAGGATTTCGTCGCGCTGGTGGGGAGCGGCATCGGAAGGCAGGGCCAGCGCCATGACGGCGGCTCGCCGGCGCTCGCCGATCAGCACGCCCAATTCGCGCAACAGCATGGCCCGTTCGCTGACATTGGCGAACTGTCGTACGGCCTCGGCGGGCTTGGACCTTCTAGGCATCGGCGACATGGAAAAATCGAACAACCATCAAGCTTCTTTTAATCGATATACCGCTAGTCCGTCAGTGGCGCCAGGCGCACGGAGCCGTGATACATGATCATCGCACACAGGCGATCATCGCAAAAGCGAAACCGCGCCCCATGCTGCCGGCCCTGCCACCCGGCGCCGGACACGTGCCTTTCGCGGCAAGTTAGTAAACGCCAACATTGGACTTCACCCGATAATTGGCGTGGGGAACATTACGGGAGGCATACGCGGCAGGAACGGGTTCGCCCGTTACAATGTTAACAACTGTTGCCTCCGGTACGAACACCCCCCGGCAATACCCTATGCTCTCACTCAGGGAAACCATCGTGGATCCAACGACTCTCGAATATCTCGGCAGCCGGCTGGCATCACGGCAATGGACCGGGTTTCTCGGCGCCCTGGCCCGGGAATTCTCCGACCAGTTGCCCGAAGCCGATCTGCGCGCCTTGATGCATCGCGTCGGGGCGCGTTTTGCCAGCGAATCGGCCTTGGCCGATTGCCAGAGCCTGGACGATGTCCAGTTCGCGATGAGCAAGATCTGGATGGCGCAGGATTGGGGCTGGGTCACCGTCCATGAACACGACGACTCGTTGCATATCAGCCATCACTGCTCCCCCCTGTCCGCCACCTTCGGCCAGCAGGCATCCCCGTGGATGGCCGCCTTCCTCGAAGGCGCCTACCAGCGGTGGTTCGAGCAGCTGGGCGCCGGCAAGAGCCTGAGCGTCAAGCAGGCCGGCGAGCCGGATGCCGTCGGCTGCGTCGAATTCCGGCTGGGCAGGTAACCTCCTCCAAGCCCATGTGAAACGGATCAACGGGAAGCACATGAAAGAATCCGACGACATCGCCAACCTGTTCCGTCACTTCGGCGGCCAGCCTGGCCAGTACCAGGAAATCAGCCGCGCCAACGAAGCGCGCCAGTCGCGCGAGCGCTGGCCGCTGCTGGCCTCGATCGAAGCGGACCAGGCCGCGCAGTTTCCCCCCGTGGAAGCGCCCGTCCCCAGCGTTCCGCAGGCACCGCAGCCCGCCGCCGCGCCACCTGCGGCCGACTCCGCCCTCCAGCCTGCCGCCCCGCCGGCGGGCCGCATCGAGCCTCGCCTGTCCCCCGCCACGGCCTCGCCGCCTCCCCCCCAGGAAGCGCCCAACCCGCCGCGGGCAGCCGAATTCATTCCGCCCCGGGCCGGTGCGCTGAGCGACAGGATGCGGCCTGCCGCCGCCCTGGCGGCCCAGCAGCCAGCCCAGGTCGGTGAGCCGGCTCCCCGGCCTGCCCCCGCGCCGCGCACCGCCGCCGATACGTATGCGGGTCCGGAGCAGGAACCGGCACCGCAACTGCAAGCGCTCTTCACCCGCCTGGCCCGGCCCGCCTCGCGGCCTACGGCCGACAAGAGCAGCGCGTCCCTCCTCGAGCGATTGAATCGACTGTGAAGATCATTGCTGTTGTTTCCGCCAAGGGCGGCGTCGGCAAGACCACGGCCACCGCCAATCTCTGCACGGCCCTGCGGCAGGGCGGCCGCAACGTGCTCGCCGTCGACCTCGACCCCCAGAACGCCCTGCACCTGCATTTCGGCGACGATCCCCAGCGCATCGCGGGCACGTCCCGCGCGACGCTGGCCGGGCAGGATTGGCGCGACGTCGGCTTCGCCAGTCCGTCCGGCGTCGTCGTCCTGCCCTATGGCGCCGTCAACGAAGACGACCGGCAGGCATTCGAGCGCCATCTGGAAACACACGCCGACTGGCTGCCCCGCAACGTCCAGGCCCTGGGCCTGGGCACCGAGGACGTGGTCGTGCTGGACACGCCCCCCGGCCCCTCGATCTACATGCGCACCGCCCTGTCGGCGGCGCAATTGACCGTCATCGTGACGCTGCCCGACGCCGCTTCCTATGCCACGCTTCCCATGATGGAAGGCCTGGTCCAGACCTACTGCGTCACGCGGCCCGACTTCATCAACCACGTCTTCGTGGTCAACCAGGTGGACAACTCGCGGCTGCTTGCGCGCGACGTGCTGCAGGTCATGCGCGCCGACTTCGGCGAACGCGTGGTCGGCGTCATCCACCAGGACCAATCGGTCAGCGAAGCCCTTGCCTTCAACCAGAGCGTGCTCGACTACGATCCGCGGTGCCAGGCCACGCAGGACTACCTGGCGTGCGCCCGGAACATCGAGGCCATGCTGTCCACCTTCGGATCCTCGCTTTGACCTCGCGCCCGCGCCGCCCGATGTCCGCCCGCCTGGACGATTGGAGTGCTGTTCTGCTTCGATGGTCCGGCTGGCACCGTCCGGTGGTGCGGGTGATCACGGTGGTCCTGGCCGCCCTGCTGTTCGCGCTGGCCGTGACGGTGCCCCTGGAGCTCGGGCAGCAGGCCGTCTTCGCGGCCGCATGCTTCGGGCTGGCGCTGGTGCTCAGCACCACCGTGGGCCGGCTGGCCCCCCTGGCGATGATCGTGCTGTCGGTAACCGCGTCGCTTCGATACATGTACTGGCGGCTGACCTCGACGGTGGGATTCGAGAACCTCCTCGATGCCTTCTTCGGCTTCGGCCTGGTCGCGGCCGAACTGTACGCGCTGGTGGTCCTGCTGCTGGGCTATTTCCAGACCGCCTGGCCGCTTGAACGCAAGCCCGCGCCCATGCCGCCCGATCCGGCCATGTGGCCGACGGTGGACGTCTTCATCCCGACCTACAACGAACCGCTGGACGTCGTGCGCCAGACGGTCTACACCGCCATCGGCCTGGACTGGCCCGCCGACAAGCTCAAGGTGTTCGTGCTGGACGACGGCAAGCGGCCCGAGTTCAGGGCCTTCTGCGAGGAACTGGGGGTCGGCTACGTCACGCGCGACAACAATGCCCACGCCAAGGCCGGCAACATCAACCACGCGCTGGAACTGACCAGCGGCGAATACGTCGCCATCTTCGACTGCGACCACGTACCCACGCGCTCCTTCCTGCAGATCTGCATGGGCTGGTTCCTGCGCGACCCCAAGCTGGCCATGCTGCAGACGCCGCACTTCTTCTTCTCGCCCGACCCCTTCGAGAAGAACCTGGACACCTTCCGCGTCGTCCCCAACGAAGGCGAGCTTTTCTACGGACTGGTCCAGGATGGCAACGACCTCTGGAACGCCACGTTCTTCTGCGGCTCGTGCGCGATGATACGGCGCGGCCCTCTCATGGAGATCGGCGGCGTGGCGGTGGAGACCGTCACCGAGGACGCCCATACCGCGCTCAAGCTCAACCGGCGCGGCTACAACACCGCCTACCTGGCGATTCCCCAGGCCGCGGGCCTCGCGACCGAAAGCCTGGCGCGCCACGTCGGCCAGCGCATCCGGTGGGCGCGCGGCATGGCGCAGATATGCCGCGTCGACAACCCGCTGCTCGGGCCCGGCCTGACCCTGGGCCAGCGGCTGTGCTACCTGAACGCGATGCTGCATTTTTTCTACGGCCTGCCGCGCCTGATCTTCCTGACCGCGCCGCTGGCCTACCTGCTGCTGGGCGCCCACGTCTTCCAGGCAACGGCGCTGATGATCACGGCCTATGCCGTGCCGCACATCTTCCACGCCTCGCTGACGAACTCCCGCATGCAGGGCCGCTTCCGGCATTCGTTCTGGAACGAGGTCTACGAGTCGGTGCTGGCCTGGTACATCCTGCGCCCCGCGCTGGTGGCCTTCGTCAACCCCAAGGCCGGCAAGTTCAACGTCACCGACAAGGGCGGCGTGACCGAGGAAGGCTATTTCGACTGGGACATGGCGCGGCCCTACATCGTGCTGCTGGTCCTGAACCTGGCCGGCTTCCTCGTCGGCGCGGGCCGGCTGGTCTTCCAGGAGTCGCCCGACGTGGCGACGGTGCTGATCAATCTCGCGTGGACGGTCTATAACCTGATCATGACCAGCGCGGCGGTCGCGGTGGCGGGCGAGACGCGCCAGGTGCGGCGTTCCCCCCGCGTCGCCACCGCCCTGCCCGCCAGCCTCATGTTCGGCAACGGCAAGACCCTGGCCTGCCAGACCATCGATTTCTCGCAGACCGGCCTGGGGCTGCGCGTGCCGGCCGACGCCGACGTCCCGATGGACGAACTCCTGCACGTCTCGCTCTATCGCGGCACCGAGGAAGGCATCTTCCCGGCCACGGCGGCGTTCCGCCGCGGCGACCACCTGGGGCTCCAGTTCAAGGACCTGAACGTGCAGCAGGAAGTCGAGCTCGCCCAGATGACCTTCGCGCGCGCCGACACCTGGGCCCAGGCCTGGGGCAGCCACGAGCGGGACTCCCTGCCCACCGCCTTCGCCGAGATATTGCGCATCGCCGTGAAAGGCTTCTGGGACCTCGCCCGCAGCACGGGCCGGCTCGCCTTGTTCTGGCGCCGCGACCGGCGCGCCATTCCATCCATACCCGAGACGGGGGATCAATGACAACGAGATCGACGCTGGGCAGCCTCGCGGCCACGAGGCTGCGCGCCCTGCCCGCCCTGGCGGCCGGGCTGATCGCCTGCCTCCCGCACGCATCCGCCATGGCGGCCGCGGCGGCTCCCAACGCGGCCAGCGCCACGCCGGTCAAGGTGACATCCGCCGTGCCGGGCGCCACCCGTACCCATACCTATACGCTCAAGCAACTGGGGGCGCTGTTCCCGCTGCAACTGCGCGGCATCGACGGCGTGTACGGCGTCCCGTTCAGCGTGCGGGCGGACGAAGTCGTCACGGGCGCCACGCTGCGCCTGGCCTATGCCTATTCCCCCGCCCTGCTGCCCGACCTGTCGCACATCAACGTGCTGGTCAACGGCGAGGTGTCCTCGTCCATCCCCGTCCCGCGCGAACAGGGCGGCGTGAACCTGACGCGCGACATCGCCATCCCTCCGCGCCTGATCACCGAGTTCAACCGGCTGAACCTGCAACTGATCGGACACTACACGATGGAGTGCGAGGACCCGGCGCATTCCAGCCTGTGGGCCAACATCAGCAACAACAGCGTGCTGGAACTGACAGTCACCCGCATCGCGCTGGAGAACGACCTCGCGCTGCTGCCCCAGCCCTTCTTCGACCGGCGCGACATCCGGCCGTTGAACCTGCCGTTCGTCTTCGCCTCGGCGCCGGGCGGCGCCGCGCTGGAAGCGGCGGGCGTGCTGTCCTCGTGGTTCGGCGCGCTGGCCAGCTACCGCGGCGCCACCTTCCCGGTCACGCAGAACGCCATTCCCGACCACGGCAACGCCGTCATCCTGGCCACGGCCAACGAACGCGTCGCCGGGGTGACCTGGCCCCAGGTCCAGGGGCCGACCGTGGCCGTCGCGACCAACCCCAACGATCCCTACGGCAAGCTGCTGCTCGTGCTGGGACGCGACGAGGCCGAACTCAAGACGGCGGCCACCGCGCTTGCCGTGGGCGCGCCCACGCTGTCGGGCCAGGCCGCCACCATCACCGGGATCGAGCAGCAGAAGCCGCGCAAGCCCTACGATGCGCCCAACTGGCTGCGCGCCGACCGCGCGGTCAAGTTCGGCGAACTGGCCGACGCCGCCGCGCTGAATGTCTCGGGCTATTCCCCCGACCTGATCCGGGTCAATTTCCGCATGCCGCCCGACCTGTTCGCCTGGCGCGAAAAAGGCATCCCGGTCGACCTGCGCTACCGCTACACGCCGCGCGCCGAACCCGACAAGTCCACGCTGAACATCAACATCAACCAGCGCTTCCTGCGCTCCGAGCCGCTGCTGGCCATCCGCCACGACGCCACCAGCCGCGTCGACCGGCTGCTGGACAAGGTCATGCCCGACGGCACGGTGCCGGCCCGCGCGAAGTTCCAGATCCCGCTGTTCATGCTGCCCGCGCAGACGCAGATGCAGTTCCATTACTACTACGACTACATCAAGCAGGGCGAATGCAAGGACGTGGTGCTGGACAACGTGCGCGGCACGATAGAGCCCGATTCGACCATCGACATCTCGCACTTCTCGCACTTCATCGCCATGCCTGACCTGGCCGCGTTCAGCAACAGCGGCTTCCCCTTCACCCGCATGGCCGACCTGTCCGACACCGCCGTGGTGCTGCCCGACTCGCCGACCCCGGCCGACTACTCCACCTACCTGACGGTGCTGGGCCGGTTGGGCGATGCCACCGGCTACCCCGCCACCGGCGTCACCGTGGCGGCGGCGCGGCAGGCGGAAACGCTGGGCGGCAAGGACCTGCTGGTGATCTCGTCGGGCGGGCGCCAGCCGTTGCTGCAACAGTGGGCGCAATACATGCCCGTCAGCCTGGACGGCAACGCCAAGCGCTTCTCGCTGTCCGACAAGGTCTACCAGTTGTTCTCGTGGCGCGACAGCGACTCGCGCACCAACGCCAAGCCGACCCGCCAGACGCTGGCGTTCAACAGCGCCAGCTCCGACGCGATCATCGCCGGCTTCGAGTCGCCGCTGTCCGGCGGGCGCAGCGTGGTCGTCATCTCGGCCAACCAGCCCGCCGGCCTGCACGAGGCCATGCGGGCCATGCTCGACCCGGACCTGGTCAAATCCATCCAAGGCAGCGCGGTCGTGATCCGCGAGAAGCAGGTGGACAGCCTGGCGGCCGACCAGACCTACTTCGTCGGTTCGCTCAACCCGCTGCTCCACGTCCAGTGGTACCTTGCCAACCACCCGCTGCTGCTGGCCCTGCTTGGCATCGTGGCCGCACTGCTGCTGGCCGTCGTGCTGTACCTGTCGCTGCGAGCCCGGGCCAGGCGCCGGCTCGCGCTTTGAGGCCATGGCCGGGATCCTGCCGCCTCCGCGCCAGGCTCCGAGCCGCGGCCTGGCGGCGCGATGGCGGCGCCGGTTGGCGGCGCTGTCGGCGCTCGCCGCGATACTGCCGGCGGGCGCCTGGGCCCAGGCCTGCCAACCGGCAGACTGGCCGCTGTGGAGCGATTTCCAGCGCCGCTTCGTCCAAGCCGACGGCCGTGTCATCGACCATAGCGTCGCCCAGCGCCCCTCCACGTCCGAAGGCCAGTCCTACGCCATGTTCTTCGCGCTGGTCGCCAACGACCGCGCGGTCTTCGACCGCGTCTGGCGCTGGAGCATCGACAACCTGGCCGCGGGCGACATCGGCGGCCGCCTGCCCGCCTGGCAATGGGGCCAGCGCCAGGATGGAAGCTGGGGCGTGATCGACGCCAACGCGGCCTCGGACGCCGACCTGTGGTTCGTGTACGCGCTGGCCGAGGCCGGCCGCCTGTGGAACCGCGCCGACTACGCCCGCGATGCGCGCGCCCTGCTGGCGCGGGTGGCCGCCGACGAAGTGGCCGACCTGCCCGGCCTGGGCAGGATGCTGCTGCCCGGCCCCACCGGCTTCGCGCTGTCCGGCCCGCTGTGGCGGCTCAACCCCAGCTACCTGCCCGTGCCCCTGCTGCGGCGGTTCGCCCTGATCGACCGCGACGGTCCCTGGCAGGCCATCGCCGCCAACACCGTCCGCATGATCCAGGCCACCGCGCCGCGCGGCTTCGTGGCCGACTGGGTCGCCTACCAGGCCCCCGAGGGGAAGGCCGCGGGCTTCGTGGCCGACCCCGAGAAGGGTGCCGTCGGCAGCTACGACGCCATCCGCAACTACCTGTGGGCGGGCATGACCCCGGCCGGCGATCCCGCGCGCAAGACACTGCTGCAGGCCCTCTCCGGCATGCAGGAGGCCACGGCCGCCACCGGCCTGCCGCCCGAATCGGTCGACGCCGCCACCGGCGCCGCCAAGGGCGAGGCCCCTGTAGGTTTTTCGGCGGCGCTGCTACCCTATCTCGCGGCGCGCGGCGCGAGCGACGAGCTCAAGCGCCAGCGGACCCGCGTCCAGGCCAGCCTGCCCGCGGATCCCCGGGCCCCGCCCGAACAGGCGCCACGCTATTACGATCATGTGCTGGGACTGTTCGGGATCGGCTGGGACCAACAACGGTATCGATTCCTGTCCTCGGGGACACTCAAGCTGAGCTGGGAGAAGGCATGTCAGCACGCCACAACACGGTAATCCTGGGCCTGTTGGCCGCGGCCCTGCACGGCGGCGCGCTGGCCCAGAGCGACCCCGTGAAGGTCCTGGTCGAGCAGGGCCAGTACTGGCAGTCGCGCGGCAACGGCGAACGCGCCGCCGAAGCGTGGCAGAAGCTGCTGCGGCTCGCGCCCAACCATCCCGACGCGCTGTACGGCCTGGCCCAGATCGAACTCGATGGCGGCCGCCCGGAGCAGGCCCGCGCCTACCTGGCCCAACTCCGGCGCAGCCATCCCGGCAGCCCGCTGATCGGCCGCCTGGAGCAGGCCATCGACCTGGGCGGCAATGCCCAGGTGCTGCAACAGGCCCGCCAGCAGGCGCGCAGCGGCCAGACCGACCAGGCGCTGGCCACCTACCAGACGGCGCTGGGCGGCAAGGCCCCGGAAGGCCCGCTGGCACTGGAGTACTACCAGACCCTGGGCGGCACCCCGCAAGGCTGGGAGGAAGCCCGCCGCGGCCTGCAGAAGCTGGCCGGCGAATCCCCCAACGATCCGCAGATCGCACTGGCGCTGGCCCAGCACCTGACCTACCGCGAATCGACCCGGCGCGAAGGCATCCAGCAACTGGCCGCGCTGGCCCGGCGCCAGGATGTGGGCAAGGCCGCCGCCGACAGTTGGCGCAAGGCGCTGGCCTGGGCCGGCACGCGGCCGGCCGATGCCCCGCTGTACCGGGCCTATCTGGACGTCTATCCCGACGACACGGGCGTCAAGACCAAGCTCGACGAGATCGAGCGGCAACAGCAGCAGACCCGCCAGGCCGCCGCGGTGTCGGCGGATCCGCAGCGCCGCCGCGTGATGGAAGGCTTCCAGGCGCTGGACAACGGCGACCTGGTCAAGGCCGAAAGCGATTTCCAGGCCGTGCTGGCGGCACGGCCGGCCGACGGCGACGCGCTGGGCGGGATGGGCCTGATCCGCCTGCGGCAGGAAAACTTCACCCAGGCGCGCGACCTGCTGGAACGCGCCTCGCGGCAGGGTTCCGCGTCCCGCTGGCGCTCGGCCCTGAACAGCGCCGCCTACTGGAGTCAGATCGGCCAGGCCGGCGCCCAGCGCGCCAACGGCGACCTGGACGGCGCCCGGCGCACGCTGGAACAGGCGATCAAACTCGATCCGGCCGAACCGACCGGCCAGAACAGCCTGGGCGACGTGCTGGCCGAAAGCGGACAGCTCGATGCCGCCGAAGCGGCCTACCGCCGCGTACTGGCGCGCCAGCCCGACAATCCCGACGCGCTGCGCGGCCTGGTGGGAGTAATGGCGCAGAACAACAAGCCCGACCAGGCCTTGGCCCTGGTCGAGAAGCTGACCCCGCAGCAGCAGGAACGGATCGGCGAACTGGGGCGGCTGCGCGCCGCCCAGGCGGTGGGAGCGGCCAAGGCGGCCGCGCAGCGCGGCGACGATGCCGGCGCGCGGGTGGCCCTGGAGGACGCCCTGCTGAACGATCCCACCAGCCCCTGGATAAGGCTGGACCTGGCGCGCCTGTACATGAAGATGGGCGCCTACAACGATGCCCGCGGCGTCATGGACGGTCTGCTCGTCTCCAACCCCGACCTGCCCGAGGCACAGTACGCGAGCGCGCTGCTGGCCACCGAGATGCAGGACTGGCGCGGCGCGCTGAACACGCTCGACAACATTCCCGCGCAAAGCCGCACCCGCGACATGGCCGCGCTGCAAAAGCGCGCCTGGGTGCACGTCCAGGCCGCCGATGCCGCCGAGCTGGCCAGGCAGGGACGCGCGCAGGAAGCGATCGCGCTGCTGGCCCAGGCCGAGCCCCAGGCCGGCCAGGATCCGGAACTGCTGGGCGCCATCGCGCTGGGCTACACCGACGCCGGCGACACTGGACGCGCGCTCAACATGATGCGCCAGTTGCTGTCGCGCACCACGCGGCCCGACATCGGCCTGCGGCTGCAATACGCCGCGATCCTGCTGCGCACCCGGCAGGACGTCGAACTGGCGGGCATCCTGCGCCAGCTCCAGTCCGAGACCATGAACCCGACCCAGCGCAGGAGCTACGAGGACATCCGCGTGGCCTACATCGTGCGGCAGGCCGACGGCCTGCGCACGTCGGGCGATCTCGTCATGGCCTACGACACCCTCGCGCCGCTGCTGGCCGAACGGCCCGACGACCCGCAGGTGGTCGGCGCCCTGGCCCGCATGTACGCCGACGCGCGCGACTACCAGCAGGCGCTGGGCCTGTACAACCAGTTGCTGCAGAAGGACCCGCGCAATCTCGAGACCATGCTGGCCGCCGCGTCGATGGCGACCTCGGCCAAGGAATACGGCTATGCCGAGAACGTGCTCGACAACGCGCTGCGGCAGGCGCCCCAGAATCCGGAAGTGCTGACCGCCGCCGGCCGGCTCTACCGCGCGCAGGGCAAGTCCAGCAAGGCCGAACAGTATTTCGCCGCGGCCGTCCAGGCCGAGAACCGGCAGCGCGGCATCGCGCCGGCCTATGCGGCCAACGGCCAGCCCGGCGCCGCCCCCGGGCGCTCCGGCAATCCCTTCGTCGGGCTGCCGGGCCAGCGCTCCAGCTCGACCCTGGCGCCACGTCCCTTCGCGCCCGCCCCCTATGGGGGCGCGGCCCCGGTGCCGATGGCGGGCGGCTACGCCCCCGCTCCGGCCTACGCGGCGGCGCAAACGGCCATGCTGCCGGCCCAGGCCGCGCCGCAACCCGCCTATGCCGGCGCGCCGCAACCCTACATCCCGCCGCCGGCGGGCGCCTCGCGATTCGCAGCCCAGCCCGTGCAGCTTGCCGCGGCATCGGGCTACACGCCCTACGGCACGCCGGCGCCCAGCGCTCCGCCCACGCCGGCCGAGTACCTGGCACCGGCCGCCGCCCAGCCCGCCGCGCCGGCCGCGCGGACGACGGCCGGCAGCCGCAAACCCGGCACACAACCGGCCGCGCGCAATGCCGCCCCGGCGCCCGCCTATCCGCCCTATCCCGCGCAAGCGGCGGCGCCCGCCTACGTGCCCATGCCGTTGCAGACCGCGCCCCAGGCCGCCTTGCCCTACTATGCCCCGCCCGTGGCCGCCCAGACGCCGCCGCCCGGCTATGGCGGCTACGCCGTGCAGCCGGCCCAGGCCCGGCCCTGGGATCCGGCCGCGGCCCAGGCCGACCGGCCCCGCACGGCCATGGACGAACTCAACGACATCCAGCAAGCCCGCAGCCCCGCGCTGACGGTGGGCGGCACCGTGCGCACGCGCCAGGGCGAAGAAGGCCTGGGCAAGTTGACCGACATCCAGGCCCCGATCGAATACCGCTTCCCGGTGGGAGACGGCAGGATGGCCCTGCGCGCCACGCCCGTCTCGCTCGATGCGGGCACCCCGGGCAGTTCCTACGATGCGTCCAGCCGCTTCGGCGCCGGCCCCGTCGCCGCGCTTCAGCAGGCCGCGGGTTCGACCGGCGGCGCCGGTTCGCAAAGCCAGTCGGGCGTCGGCCTGGCCGTGGCCTACGAATCCGAGCGCCTGCAGGCCGACGTGGGCACCACGCCGCTCGGCTTTCGCCACACGGACATCAACGCCGGCCTCAAATTCAAGGGCCCGATCAACAGCGAAGTCTCGTACTCGGCCGACGTCTCCCGCCGCCCCGTCACCGACAGCCTGCTGTCCTTCGCCGGCGCGCGCGACGCGCGCACCGGCCAGACCTGGGGCGGCGTCTCAGCCACCGGCGGCCGCCTGGAACTGACCTGGGACAACGGCGACTACGGCGTCTACGGCTACGGCGCCTTCCATGCGCTGACCGGCGAGAACGTCGCCTCCAACACCCGCCTGGAAGGCGGCGGCGGCCTGTACTGGCGGCTGGTCCGCACGCCCGACTCGGAACTGACGGCGGGCGTCAACTTCACCGGCATCGGCTACGACAAGAACCTGCGCTACTTCACCTACGGCCACGGCGGCTACTTCAGCCCGCAGCAATTCTTCGCCGCCAGTGTGCCCGTCTCGTGGACGCAGCGCAGCGGCCGCCTTTCCTACCTGGTCAAGGGATCGCTGGGCGTGCAGCGCTTCAAGGAAGATTCGGCGCCCTACTTCCCGACCAACGGCTCGCTGCAATCGGCCGCCCAGCAGGCCGCCATCGATGCCGCGGCCTTCGGCCTGACCTCCAACGCCAATGGCGCCTTCTATCCGGGGCAGACCAAGACCGGCCTGGGCTACAGCCTGGCCGCGGCCATGGAATACCAGATCGCGCCGCAATTGACGCTGGGAGGGCAACTGGCGATGGACAACGCGCGCGACTACCGCCAGTTGATGGGCGGCGTGTACCTGCGCTATGCCTTCCATCCATACAGCGGACCGGTGGCGTATCCGCTTACGCCGTACCGGTCGCTGTATCCGGGCAACTAGCGCTAGGGGGCCGGGGTCGCCAACTGCGCCACCTTGGCAACGCGCTGCGTGCTGCTGGTCAGCGTGCCCAGGGTGAAGATCCGCAATCCCTTGGCAGTCTGGGCGCCCGGATCATATACGGCCACCGCGATGCCGTCCTCGCTCCCCGCGCACGCCGCGCCGGTGAATATCAGCTTCACCTGGAACAGGTTCTGCGTGGTGATCCCCGGATAAGGCCCGATGCGGCTGATCGGTCCGCCATCGGTCGAACTGTCGACGATCCGGCATGCCTCGCGCGAACCGCTCAGCACGCCGTCGGCGGCCACGTTCACGGTCATGGAAAGCGGCTCCAGCGACGGGGTCTGGTAGGACTTGCCCGCCACGGCCGCCAGCCTGGCGGGCGCGGCCTGATAGATGCCGTCCTTCGCCATCGCGAATTGCGTGGCGGCATTGCCCGCCGCCGGATCCGCGAAACTGCCCGTGAATGCATCGCCGATGACGGTCCCGTTCAGCGAGGTGGCCGCGGTCGTGCCCTGCGCGCTGTAGAACGTCGCCGCCTCGTCCGTCATCTTGCTGTTGCTGCCCGCGACCCGCGTCAGCCGTCCGCTTAGGACGTCATAGCCCGCTCCGTTGCGTCGATACAGGAAATAGTAGCTGTCGGGCGTGACGACACCCTCGAAAGCGCCGCTGGTGGGCGTCCAGTACCCTTCGGCGAACTGCGGCGTGGCGGGGTCCGGCGGCTCGACGCTGTTGTCGGCCAGGCCGTTCAGGATGAACGTGTTCAGCGCCTTGGAGTCGGCATCGGTGGTGAACACCCAGATGCCGCTCTTGGCGCCCTTGGCGTCGTAGGTCAGGACCGCCCATCCCGTTTGCGTGGAACCCGGACGCGAGCAGCCGGTACCGGCGAGATTCAGCACGATGCCGTAGACGCCCCGTGCCGGATTCGGCGTGGACACCGAGCCGGTCAGGGCGCATCCGCTGTTGCTGCCGGTCAGGCGGCCCGCGGTGTCCACCGTCATGTTCCAGGCTCCGCCGAACGGGCCTCCCCCCTGGTACGTACCCGCCATCGTCGCCAGCGACGACGCCCGCACGTACAGATCCTCGCGGTAATCCAGCGTAAACGGCACCAGGGGCGACGACGTGGCCGCGGCCGTGCCCGCGGGGTTGCTGTAGTTCCCGCTGATACGGGCTCCGGGGTTCTCGGCGGAGGCCGCGCCGGTCACGATGCCCGACACCGTCACCCCATTGGCGACGAATTTTCCATCGACCGTGGAATAGTAGGTGGCATTGGTTGCGCGCAACGTGGCCAGCGTGACGCTCAGGCCACCGTACAGGCCGTCGTACCCGCGGCTGGTTCCGGTATCCAGGGCAAAATAGAAATTGCCGCCGGTGCCATTGCGGCCGCCGTCGACGATGCCGATGAAATCGCGCTGTGTGGCGAGCGGCCCGGCCTTGCCGGTATAGATGCCCGCCGGATACTGCTGCACCGCGGCCGGGCCGCCGCCATCGCCCGAATCCCCGCCTCCGCAGGCGCCAAGCGCCACCATCATGCCCGCCCCGAGCAGGCCCCGTCCACGTCTCATCCCATTCCCTTGCAAGAACCGCGTTCCGGCGATGCCGGCCATTGTAGCGATGCAGGCTCCACCCGTGCCATGGGGTAGTATTACAGAACATGGCGGGCCAGTCCCGCCCCTGTTGCCGTCCTTCGCACCGTGACCGAAAAAACCATCCTGCTGACCGATTACCGCGCGCGCCGCCCTGTTCCCGTCGACGCCAGTGACCTCATCGCGCCCTCCGGCCAACTGGCGGACACGCGCGGCAGGATGCTGCACGACCTGCGCATCTCCGTCACCGACCGCTGCAACTTCCGCTGCGTGTACTGCATGCCCAAGGAAGTCTTCGGCAAGGACTACCCTTACCTGCCGCACGACGCCCTGCTCAGCTTCGAGGAAATCGTGCGGCTGGCGCGGCTGTTCGTGGCCCACGGCGTCGAGAAGATCCGGCTGACCGGCGGCGAACCGCTGCTGCGCAAGAACATCGAGATCCTGGTCGCCCGGCTGGCCGAGCTGCGCACGCCATCCGGCAAGCCGCTCGACCTGACCCTGACCACCAATGCGTCGCTGCTGGCGCGCAAGGCGCGCGCCCTGGCCGACGCGGGACTGAACCGGGTCACCGTTAGCCTGGATGCGCTGGACGATGTGGTCTTTCGCCGCATGAACGACGTCGACTTCGCCGTCGCCGACGTGCTGCGCGGCATCGATGCCGCAGCCGAGGCCGGCCTGGGTCCCATCAAGGTCAACATGGTGGTCAAGAAGGGGTTCAACGACGACCAGATCGAACCCATGGCCGCGCACTTCCGCCATTCCGGCCATGTGCTGCGTTTCATCGAGTACATGGACGTGGGCGCATCCAACGGCTGGAAGATGGACGAGGTCCTCCCCTCGGCCGACATCCTGCGCCGCCTGGACGCCCGCTGGCCGCTCGAGACCCTGGAACCCCACTACACCGGCGAAGTCGCCCAGCGCTGGCGCTATCGCGACGGCGGCGGCGAGGTCGGCGTCATCTCCAGCGTCACCCAGGCCTTCTGTTCGACCTGTACCCGCGCCCGCCTGTCCACCGAAGGCCAGCTCTACCTGTGCCTGTTCGCCGACCAGGGCTACGACCTGCGCACCCTGCTGCGCAACGGCGCCAGCGATGAACAACTGGCCACCGCCATCGCCCGCATCTGGCAGGCCCGCACCGACAACTATTCCGAACGCCGCTCCGCCGATACCCCCCGCTCCGGCCGCATAGAAATGAGCTATATCGGAGGGTGATGGAGCCCCCCCTACGCCCTGACGGGCGCCCCCCAGGGGGCGGCACTGGCGGACCGGCAAAGCCGGATCCGCTGTGCCCTGGGGTACCAACGGGCTGGCGGAGAACGGCGATACTGCTGGCAGCCGCTTGGGCTCAATAAAAACGGCCTTGCATAGAATGCAAGGCCGCTCTTGTATTCGCGATCGGTTCAGGCCCAGGGCGCAGCGGATCCGGCTTTGCCGGTCCGCCAGCGCCGCCCCTTGAGGGGCGCGGCCATGGGCCGCGTGGGGTGGGCTTCCCTTCCGGTCCACGCGCATCGCCCCCTGGGGGGCGCGCGAAGCGCGTAGGGGGGGCTAAAAACCCATGGCGAAGTTCAGCTGGACCTGGTTCAGGCCCTGGTTGGGTTTCTTCATGCCGCCATTGGAGAAGTGCGACACGCGCAGGCCCAGGCGCATGTTGTCGGCCAGCTTGAAGCCGGCGCCGATGTGGTCGCCGAACTGGAAGGTGGAGCTGATGTCCTTGTCGTGGAACTTGGTCTCGCTGACGGCCGTGGCGCCGATGCCGCCTTCGATGTAGAAGCGTTCGGTGGGCCACCAGCGGAACATCGGGATGGCGTTGAGTTGCCACATGTGGCGGGCGTAGCCCGGCAGCGCGCTCGAGGTCCACCAGTACGAGCCGCCCAGTTCTCCCACGAGCTCCAGGCGGGTCGAGCCGAGCTTCATGTGCCAGAGCGGCGAGGTTTCGTAGTTGAGCGTGGCGCGATGGTTGCCGTCGATCACGCCGTACTGTGCGCTCCAGCCGCCGTTGGCGAAACCGCCGGTGGGATCGGCCCCGTGGGCCGAGAAGGAAGCAAGAGCGAGAAGCGCGGCTGCTAGGGCGGTTTTTTTCATCGGATCGGCTGCCTGTGAAGCTTCGCGCGGGCACCGCCAAGATCGCCTGCCCCGCGGGGGCAGGATGCGGTCCCCCGCGGAAAGAGGGAAAGGAAACTCCGACTATAACAAACCCGTTACATCTGCATACGACCGATGACCGGTCGCGTTGCAGACTAGCCGCAGTTTCTTTCCTGCCTCAGGCCACCGCGTCCGCAGGCTGCTGCGTCAGCAGCGCCAGGAGGCGCGCGATCTCCTCGCGCATCTTGCGGCGATCGACGATCATGTCGATGGCGCCCTTCTCCAGCAGGAACTCGGCGCGCTGGAAGCCCTCGGGCAATTTCTCGCGCACGGTCTGCTCGATCACGCGCGGACCGGCGAAGCCGACCAGCGCCTTGGGCTCGGCGATCACGACGTCGCCCATGAACGCGAAGCTGGCCGACACGCCGCCCATGGTGGGATCGGACAGCACGCTGATGAACGGCAGCTTGCGCGAGGACAGCAGCGTCAGCGCGGCGGTGGTCTTGGCCATCTGCATCAGCGACAGCAGGCCTTCCTGCATGCGCGCGCCGCCCGAAGCGGTCACGCAGATGAACGGCACCTTCTGCTCGATGGCGGCCTGCGCGCCGCGCACGAAGCGCTCGCCCACGACCGAGCCCATCGAACCGCCCATGAACTCGAACTCGAAGCAGGCCACCACCACGGGCAGGGTGTGCATGGCGCCGCCCATGACCACCAGCGCGTCGGTCTCGCCGGTCTGCGCCATGGCGTCCTGCAGGCGGTCGGGATACTTCTTGGTGTCCTTGAACTTGAGGCTGTCCACCGGCAGCGTGCCGATGCCGATCTCGTAGCGGCCCTCGGCGTCCAGCAGCGCGTCGATGCGCTGGCGCGCGCCGATGCGCATGTGATGCTCGCACTTGGGGCAGACGTTCAGGTTCTTGACCAGGTCGTCGCGGTACAGCACCGACTCGCACGACGGGCACTTGACCCACAGGCCTTCCGGCACGCGGCGCGGAGAGCCGTCGGTGGTCTTGATGCGGGGAGGGAGCAGTTTTTCTATCCAGCTCATGCGGATTTCCTTGATTCTTGGGAGGCCCCGCCCGGAGGCGGGGCATCTAGCGCCCCCCGGATTGTACGCAACCATGCCCCCGCTGCGCGAGCGCAGATTTCGGGCTGTCGTTCCGGGGGAGTGCCCTGGGCGGCGGCGTCGATTTCCTGGATCAGCCGGGTGCCGATGACCACGGCGTCGGCCTCGGCGCCCAGCGCCCGGGCGCTGTCGCCGTCGCGGATGCCAAAGCCCACGCCCACCGGCAGCGAGACGAACTGCCGGATGTGCGCCAGCCTGCGCGAGACGTCCCGGACGTCCAGGTGGCCGGCGCCCGTCACGCCCTTGAGCGACACGTAGTACACGTAGCCTCGGGCGACCCGGGCCACGGCCTGGATGCGCTCGTCGGTGGTGGTCGGCGCCAGCAGGAAGATGGGGTCGACGCCATGTTCTTCCAGCAATGCGCCGAATTCGCCGGCTTCCTCGGGCGGATAGTCCACCACCAGGCAGCCGTCCACGCCGGCTTGCCGGGCGGCGGCGGCGAAGGCGGCCTGCCCCATGCGCTCGACGGGGTTGGCATAGCCCATCAGCACCACCGGCGTCTGGCTGTCGGTGCGGCGGAATTCCTTGACCATGGCCAGCACGTCGCGCAGGCCCACGCCCTGTTCCAGCGCGTGCTGGCTGGAGCGCTGGATGACCGGCCCGTCGGCCATGGGATCGGAGAACGGCACGCCCAGTTCCAGCACGTCGGCGCCGGCGGCCACCAGTTCGTGCATGATGGGTACCGTGCTGGCCGGCGTGGGGTAGCCGGCGGTGACGTAGGGAATCAGGGCGCACGCGCCCGGGGCGGCGGCGCGGCGCGCGAAAGCGGCGGCGATACGGGAGGATGACGACATGGAGACCGCCCTCAGAGCGCGATGCCCGAACGTTCGGCGACGGTATGCATGTCCTTGTCGCCACGTCCGGAAAGGTTGACCAGCAGGATCTTGTCCTTGGGCAGCGTGGGCGCCAGCCGGACCGCATGCGCGATGGCATGGGACGACTCCAGCGCCGGGATGATGCCCTCGATCCGGCAGCAGTGATGGAAGGCCGCCAGGGCCTCCTCGTCCGTGACGCCCACGTAGGTCGCCCGGCCGCTGTCCATCAGCCATGCATGCTCGGGGCCCACGCCCGGATAGTCCAGGCCGGCCGAGATGGAATGGGTGTCGATCACCTGTCCGTTCGCGTCCTGCAGCACGTAGGTGCGGTTGCCGTGCAGCACGCCCGGCGCGCCGCCGGCCAGCGAGGCCGCGTGGCGCCCGGTCTCCATGCCTTCTCCGGCGGCTTCCACGCCCACCAGCGCGACGTCGTCGTACGGCAGGTAGGGATGGAAGATGCCCATGGCGTTCGAGCCGCCGCCCACCGCCGCGATCACGACGTCGGGCTGGCGCCCGGCGGCCTTGGGCATCTGCACCAGGCACTCGTTGCCGATGACGGTCTGGAAGTCGCGCACCATCATCGGATACGGGTGCGGACCGGCCACCGTGCCGATGATGTAGAAGGTGTCCTCGACGTTGGTCACCCAGTCGCGCATGGCTTCGTTCAGCGCATCCTTCAGCGTGCGCGAGCCCGATTCCACGGGCACGACGGTCGCGCCCAGCAGCTTCATCCGGTAGACGTTGGCGGCCTGCCGCCTGACGTCCTCGCTGCCCATGTAGACCACGCACTCCATGCCGTAGCGGGCCGCGACCGTGGCGGTCGCCACGCCGTGCTGGCCGGCGCCGGTCTCGGCGATCACCCGGCGCTTGCCCATGCGGCGGGCCAGCAGCGCCTGCCCGATGCAGTTGTTCACCTTGTGGGCGCCGGTGTGGTTCAGGTCTTCCCGCTTGAACCAGATCTGCGCGCCGCCCAGTTCCTCGGACCAGCGCCTGGCGTGGTAGACCGGGCTGGGGCGGCCCACGAAGTGCTCGAGCTCATAGTTGAATTCGGCGATGAAATCGGGATCGTGCTGGTAGCGCGCATAGTTCTGGCGCAGTTCGTCCAGGGCGTGCATGAGCGTCTCGGCCACGAACACGCCGCCATATGGGCCGAAATGGCCCCTCGCATCGGGGAAATCGTAGGTTTTCACTGGGATGGTCCCGGCTATGAAGCCCGGCCCGCGCGCCTGGCGCGCGCCGGAAGGATTGGGGAATGCGGCGTCAATAGCCGTCGGCTTGCCGCACCTGCGCCACGAACTGGGCAATCTTGGCGGCGGATTTGATGCCTGGCGATTCTTCCACGCCGCTGCTTACGTCGACAGCGAACGGGCGCACGGACTCAATGGCTGCCGCCACATTTGCGGCATGCAACCCACCAGACAAAACGACCGGACGCGCGCTTTCGCTGCTGACCAGAGACCAATCGAACACTCTCCCGCTACCGCCGTAGCCGTCGGAATGGCTGTCGAACAGCCAGCCTGCGGCGGAACCGTACTGTAGGCACGATTTTAGCAAAGCCTGCGACGTTTCCATGCCCGGCCCGCCCACCCGGAAGGCGCGCAGGTAGCGGTGGCCGTGGCGCTCGCATTGCTGCGGCGTCTCGTCGCCATGGAACTGGAGCAGGTCGGGCCGGACCACGTCCAGCACCTCCCGGACCTGCGCGTCGGAGGCATTGACGAACAGGGCCACCACGTCGACGAACGGCGGAACGAGGCGCCGCAGTTCGGCCGCGCGCGCCGGGGACAGCGCCCGCCGGCTGGGGGGATAGAAGACCAGGCCGATGGCATCGGCGCCCGCGCCGACGGCGGCGGCGACGTCTTCCTCGCGGGTCAGGCCGCAGATCTTGATACGGGTACGGGACATCCCGCCATCATACCGCCCCGCGGCTTTCGTCCGTCGCCGGCCTGTCGGGCAGGCTAGGTACAAGCCCTAGATTGAGCAATCATGCATCAATATGCATGATTCGATCACAAAAACAAGAACTATCCTGCATGAAAGCGTTCATCTGCCTGCGGTTCCACCCATAAGAAAGACGGCAGCCCGGCTGCCTACCGAGGAGATCATCATGGCACGCCCGAAGCAGCATCCCTCCCCCCTCCTTCGCCCCCTCCCGACCCTGCCACCGCGCGCCTGGGCCGCGGGCCTGCTGGCCGCCCTGGGCGCCTGTGGCGGCAGCGACGATCCGCCCGCCCCGCCCCCTCCCTCGCTCTCGGCCACGCTCAGCTGCGACGACAGCATGAAGACGGCGTTCAAACCCGATGCGAATACCCGGGTCATCCTGGCGAAGGCGTTCAGGCAGGGCGATGCCCTGGCGCTGGCGGACACTCCCGCCACGCCCGCGCCGGCGAAGGCCAGCCAGGACATGTGCCTGGTCAAGATGGTGGTCGGTCCGGGCAATGCGGGCACCGCGGGCGCACCGTCGACCTCGCCCGGCATCGGCCTCGAGGTCTGGCTGCCCACGCCCGCCAACTGGAACCAGCGTATCCGCAACCTGGGCGGCGGTGGCTGGGCCGGCGGCAGCCAGGCCTCGGCCACGCAGATCGGCAACGCCGGGGCCGCCGCCACCGCGGCGCTGGGCTATGCGGTCGGCACCACCGACACCGGCCACGCCATCGCGGGCAACGGCTCGTTCGCGATGAAGGAGGACGGCACGATCAATAGCGCGCTGTGGGGAGATTTCGCCGAACGCAGCCTGCACGAGCTCGCGGTCAAGACCAAGGCCCTGGTCGAGGCGTACTACGGCAAGCCGCAGCAGTACGCGTACTGGGAGGGTTGCTCGACCGGCGGCCGCCAGGGCTACAAGATCGCCCAGGAACACCCGGACGACTACGACGGCTACCTGAACGGCGCGCCCGCCTTCAACTGGACCCGGTTCATCACCAACGAGCTGTATCCGCAGGTGGCCATGCAGCGCGACCTGGGCGGCCCGATCGCCGCCGACAAGCTGCGCCGCGTCAGCGCGGCCGCGGTCAGCGCCTGCGACACGGTGGGCGGCCAGCACCTGGGCTTCATCGCCGATCCCGGCCAATGCCGATACGACCCGACGCGCGACGCCTCGGCGCTGTGCGCGGGCGTCGCCGGCAACGGCGTGGTCGGCACCAGCACCGACGCCGCCTGCGTCTCGCTGGCCGAAGCCCGTACCATCAACAAGATCTGGTACGGCCAGACCGCCGACGGCAGCGCCCCCGACCCGCAGGCGGACAACGCCAGCGGCACCACGCTGGCCAGCAGGCAGCTCTGGTGGGGCCTGACGCGCGGTACCGACCTCAGCGGCCTGGCCGGATCCTCGGGCACGCCCCCGGTCGCCCGCCCGTTCACCATCGCCACCGACATGGTCGCGCTGGAATTGCAGAACCCGGCCTATGCGACCTCGTCCTTCATCAACGCGACCGGCAACGGCGCCGACAAGTGGAAGGACATGAGCTACGCCGACCTGGCCAACGCCTATGACCGCGGCATCGCGCTGCAAGCGGCCTTCGGCCATATCAACACCGACAATCCCGACCTGACGCGGCTGCGCGACGGCGGCGGCAAGGTCATCAGCTATCACGGGTTGGCCGATCAGTTGATCACGCCCGCCGGCTCGCTGAACTACCTGAGCCGCGTGGCGGACAAGATGGGCGGCATCGAGGCGGTCCAGGCCTTCAACCGGCTGTACCTGGTTCCCGGCATGGGCCACTGCGCCGGCGTGGGCTCCGTCAGCGGCAGCGTGGGGCCGGCAGCCACGGCCAACACCGTGCCGCTGCCCGCGGCCAACCAGTTCTTCGACGCCCTGGTCGCCTGGGTCGAGAAAGGCACGCAGCCCGGACCGCTGATGTTGAAGTCGGCCGATGCCAGCGTCAGCATGCCGATCTGCGTCCACCCGCAAAAGGCCACCTACAAGGGCAGCGGTTCCGCCACCGACGGCGCGAACTACAGCTGCCGCTAGGAAACCCGGCCAGGCGGCCGGCGGATCAGCGTCCCTGGCGGATCTCGTCGGTCGCGTCGGTGGACGGCAGGCCGTAGTCGCCGGGATAGCCCACGGCCGTCAGGTACAGGCCGTCGGGCGAGAACGTGGGCGCGGCCTTGGTCCGGTTGCGCTCGGCCAGCAGCGCGGGCATCCAGTCGGCGGGCTGCCTGCCCTGCCCCACGTACACCAGCGCCCCCACGATGTTGCGAACCATGTGGTGCAGGAAGGCATTGGCGCGCAGGGTGAAGACCACCAGCCGGCCGCGCCGTTCGATGCCGAGTTCGTGCATCGTACGCACCGGCGAGGCGGCCTGGCACTCGGACGAGCGGAAACTGCTGAAGTCGTGTTCGCCCAGCAGATGGGCAGCCCCCGACCGCATCGCCTCCAGGTTCAGTGGCCGGAAGCTCCAGCCCGCGCGGCCCGTCCACAGCGGCGAGCGCACGGGATCGTCCAGCAGCAGGTAGACATAGGAACGCGAACGCGCGGAGAAACGGGCGTGGAAATCGGCCGGCACCTCGCGGGCCCAGCGCACCGCGATGCTGGGCGGCAGGTGCGCGTTCACGCCGCGCACCCAGGCCTGTTCGGGACGCAATACCCCGGTATCCAGATGCACGATCTGCTGGGCGGCATGCACGCCGGTATCGGTGCGGCCCGCGCAGGTGGTGGCCACCGGCTGGCCGACGAAGTCGGCCAGGGCCGACTCCAGCCGGTCCTGCACGGTTCGCCGGTGCGGCTGGGTCTGCCAGCCCAACCAGGGGGCGCCGTCGTAGCTCAGCCCCAGCGCGATGCGCGGCATGCGGGCGGCCCTACCAGGAGGCGAGCAGCGCCCGCGCCCGTTCGCGCTGGTCCGAGTCGCCGTCGCGCAGGACCTCTTCCAGCAGCTCGCGCGCGCCGGCGCGGTCGCCCATGTCGGCGTAGGCCTTGGCCAGGTCCAGCTTGGCGGCCATGCCGGCCGGCGCATCCAGGTCCGTATTCAGGTCGATGCCCGGCGCGGGAGGCGGCCTGGACGCGTCCTGGGCAGGCGAGGCCGGCGCGGGGGCATCCAGGTTCAGGTCCAGGCCGAAGGCCGCCGCGGCGGCCGGCGGCACCGCCACGGGACGGCCGGCGTCCTCGGGCTCGTCGTCGTCCGGATAGTCGTCGGGCTCGCCTTCCACGCGTGGCGGCAGATCATCGGGAATGGGGAACGGCGGGATGTCATCCCAGTCGCGCAGGTGGTTGACGGGTGCGGTACTCCCGGCCGGCGGCAACGCGTCGGCCTCCTCATTGGCGTTCTCGGCCTCGATGCGCGCCGCCTCGCGCGCCTCTTCCGCCTCGGCGCGGGCCGAACGGCGGCGCAGCGCGAAGGCCCCCAGCAGGGCCGCCAGCACGGCGACGATGGCGCCCAGCACCGCCACGCTGTGGTCGCGGACCTTGTCGGCCACCGAGGCGGCCAGAGAAGGCCGTGCCTCGGGATCTGCGGTTGGCGCGGTTGGCGCGGTTGGCGCGGTTGGCGCGGTTGGCGCGGTTGGCGCGGTTGGCGCGGCTTCCGCGGGACCCGTGGCATCGGCCGCGCGGTCGCGGGCCTGCTGCTCCATCTTCGCCAGGGTTTCGTTCTGCGCCTCGAGCAGGCCGCGCATGGCCTCGACATTGCCCTGCAAGGCCTCGACCCGCTCTTGCGCCTCGCGCATGGCCTTGACGGTGGCGTCGCGCTCTTCCTCCAGGCGGTCGCGCGTGGTCTGCTCGCCGCCGGCGGCCGTCTCCTGGCCGCCACTGGAAAGCTTGAGGGCATCGCCCTCCTTCGAGCCGGACTCCGCCTGCGATCCGGCCGAAGACGCGATATCGCCCCGCGACTCGGCGCCGCCCGTGGACGCGCCGGCCGGCACCTGCCTCGCGCCGCCCGCCACCCGCTGGCGATAAGCCTCGAAGGCCTCGGCCTGGCTGGAGAACAAGGCCGCCGCCTGCGCCGCGTCGATCGCCTCCACGTCGTCCGCGCCGGGCACGGACAGCGATGCGCCGGCGCGCAGCCGATTCATGTTGCCGTCGACGAAGGCCTGGGGGTTGGCGCGCAGCAGCGCCGCCAGGGTCTGGTAGATGGACGCGCCTTCGGGCTTGAGGCGGCCCGCGATGCCGAACAAGGTATCGCCGGGCTTGACCTCCAGGGCCGCGGGCGCGGACTGCGTCTCGGCCGCCTGCGCCTTGGGCGCCGGCGCATCCAGGATGAAGGTGTACTGGCGGATGAAGCGGCCCATGTTCCAGGTCAGCTCCACCAGCAGGTCCAGGACATGAACGTCCAGCGGCGCCGCCGACGCGATGCTGACCACCTTGCGTCCGTCCGGACGGTCTTCGATGCGCAGCGTCAGGTTGGCCAGCGCCTCGCTGTATTCCAACTGGGTCTGGCGGTAGACGTCCCGCGGCGCGATGGCCGCCTTCAGCGTGCCGGCTTCCTGGGGTGTCGCGGCATTGACCGCGATCTCGGCACGCAGCGGTTCGCCGGATGCGGACAGGACCTTCAACGCCCCCAGGTCGGCGGCCTGCGCCGCCGATAGGGCCCCGGCCGCCAATCCCAGCGCCAGCAGCCCCGCCGATGGACCGCCCGCGCGCGGACGCTTGTGTGTCAAGGCCGGACGGCCTGTCTCTCGGTCGGAAAGTCCGTTCATCCTAATCCCATGCGCAAAAGCCCCCGCGAACAGTCTGGCGGTTGGTCATCCCGGCAGGTCGGCGCCTGCCGGGCCTCCTTGTAGCATCAGAGACTTACCGTCGCAAGCTCAGGTACGTTCTGATGCAAGCCCGGGGATCAGAGTTCGCCCAGGGCGATGCGCAGCATGCGGCGCAGCGGCTCGGCCGCGCCCCACAGCAGCTGGTCGCCCACGGTGAAGGCGCTCAGGTACTCGGGGCCCATCGCCAGCTTGCGCATGCGGCCGACCGGGATGTCCAGCGTGCCCGTGACGGCCACGGGCGTGAGCGACTGCATCGACGCCTCGCGCGTGTTGGGAACGACCTTGGCCCACTGGTTGTTCTCGCGCAGCATGCCCTCGATCTCGTCCAGCGGCACGTCCTTCTTGAGCTTGATGGTCAGCGCCTGGCTGTGGCAGCGCATGGCGCCGATGCGCACGCACAGGCCGTCGATGGGAATGGGCGACGAGCCGAAGCCCTCGCCCCGGCCCAGGATCTTGTTGGTCTCGGCGCCGCCCTTCCATTCCTCGCGCGAGGTACCGTTGCCCAGGTCCTTGTCGATCCAGGGGATCAGGTTGCCCGCCAGCGGCACGCCGAAGTGTTCCTGCGGCAGCGACCCGTCCTGCTGCTTGGCCAGCACCGTGCGGTCGATTTCCAGGATGGCCGAGGCCGGATCCGCCAGGAGGCCGGACACCGTGGCGTTGAGCAGGCCGAACTGGGTCAGCAGCTCGCGCATGTGCTGCGCGCCGCCGCCGGAAGCGGCCTGGTAGGTCATGCTGGTCATCCAGTCGATCAGGTCGTGCTCGAACAGGCCGCCCAGGCCCATCAGCATGCAACTGACCGTGCAGTTGCCGCCGATGTAGTTCCTGACGCCCTTCTTCAACGCCTGGTCGATCACGTTGCGGTTGACGGGATCGAGCACGATGACGGCGTCGTCCTTCATCCGCAGCGTGCTGGCCGCGTCGATCCAGATGCCGTCCCAGCCGGCGGCGCGCAGCTTGGGATAGACCTCGGAGGTGTAGTCGCCGCCCTGCGCCGTGACGATGATGGGCAGCTTCTTCAGCGCCTCGATGTCGAACGCGTTCTGCAGCGGGCCGGCGCCCTGCGCCCACGAGGGCGCCGCGCCGCCGGCGTTGCTGGTGGAGAAGAACACCGGCTCGATCAGCGAGAAATCGTTTTCGTCGCGCATGCGCTGCATGAGCACGGAACCGACCATGCCACGCCAGCCGACCAGACCAACTGCTTTCATTTACACACCCCTAACAAGTAGTCCAGATTGAAACTGTTTGCCGGGCGCATCACACCCGGGGGGGCGCGACACGCAGGCTGGTTACAGAGCTTTGATCACGGCACTGCCCATCTCGGCAGTGCCGACCTTAGTCGTGCCTTCTTCGTAGATGTCGGCCGTGCGCAGGCCCTGCTCCAGCACTTTCTTGACGGCTGCCTCGATCCGGTCGGCCTGGGCCGCCTTGTCGAGCGAATAGCGCAGCATCATCGCCGCCGAGAGGATGGTCGCCAGTGGATTGGCGATGTCCTTGCCCGCGATGTCGGGCGCCGAGCCGTGGCTGGGCTCGTACAGGCCCTTGCCCGTCTCGTTCAGCGAGGCGGACGGCAGCATGCCGATGGAACCCGTCAGCATGGAAGCCTGGTCGGAAAGGATGTCGCCGAACATGTTGCCGGTCACGATCACGTCGAATTGCTTGGGCGCGCGCACCAGTTGCATGGCGGCGTTGTCCACGTACATGTGGCTGAGCTCCACGTCAGGATACTCCTTGCCGACCTCGGTGACGATATCCTTCCAGAACTGGAAGGTCTCCAGCACGTTGGATTTGTCGACGCTGCACAACTTCCCGCGGCGCTTGCGGGCGGTCTGGAAGGCCACGTGCGCGATCCGGCGGATTTCCGGCTCGGCGTAGCGCATCGTGTCGAAGCCTTCGCGCTGGCCCGCGAACGCGCCGTCCGGGGCCGTGCGCACGCCGCGCGGCTGGCCGAAATAGATATCGCCGGTCAGTTCGCGGATGATCAGGATGTCCAGGCCCGACACCACCTCGGGCTTGAGCGACGAGGCATTGGCCAGCTCGGGATACAGGATGGCCGGGCGCAGGTTGGCGAACAGGCCCAGGTTCTTGCGCAGGCCCAGGATGGCCTGCTCGGGACGCAGCGCGCGCTCGAGCTTGTCGTATTTCCAGTCGCCCACCGAGCCGAACAGCACCGCATCGGCCTTCTTGGCCAGTTCGAGCGTGGCCGGCGGCAACGGATGGCCGGACGCTTCATAGGCGGCGCCGCCCACCGGCTGTTCTTCGAGTTTGAACGATTCGCCCAGCGAAGTCAGCACGCGCACGGCCTGTTCGATGATCTCGGGACCGATGCCGTCGCCCGGCAGCACTGCGATATGTTGTGTCATTGTGGCTCTTGATTCAGGGTCGGGGCCGGCCCAGCGGGGCCGGCGGAGTGCGGTGTCAGCGGCCGGCCTGGGTGCCGCGCAGGGCCGGAACGTCCAGCCAGGGCTGGGCGGCCAGGCGTTTCTGCTCGAAGGCCTTGATCTTGTCCGCATGGCGCAGCGTCAGGCCGATCTCGTCCAGGCCGTTGAGCATGCAGTACTTGCGGAACGTATCGATCGAGAACGACAGTTCGCGTCCCGACGGCGTCGCCACCACCTGGCGGTCCAGGTCGATGGTCAACCGGTAGCCTTCCTTGGCCTCCACTTCCTTGAACAGGCTGTCCACGTCCTCTTCCGACAGCACGATGGGCAGCACGCCGTTCTTGAAGCAGTTGTTGAAGAAGATGTCGGCGAACGACGGCGCGATCACCGCGCGGAAACCGTACTGGTCCAGCGCCCACGGCGCATGCTCGCGGCTCGAGCCGCAGCCGAAGTTCTTGCGCGACAGCAGGATGGAAGCGCCCTGGTAGCGCGGCTGGTTCAGCACGAAGTCCGGGTTCAGCGGCCGCTTGCTGTTGTCCATGCCGGGCTGGCCTTCGTCCAGGTAGCGCCAGGCGTCGAACAGGTTGGGACCGAAGCCGCTGCGATGGATGGACTTCAGGAACTGCTTGGGGATGATCTGGTCCGTGTCGACGTTCTCGCGGTCCAGCGGCGCCACCAGGCCTTCATGAGTGGTGAATGCTTGCATGATGTTCTACCTCAGTTGACCTTGCGGACGTCGACGAAATGACCGGCCACGGCGGCGGCCGCCGCCATCGCGGGGCTCACCAGGTGGGTGCGGCCGCCCGCGCCCTGCCGGCCCTCGAAATTGCGGTTCGAGGTCGAGGCGCAGCGCTCGCCCGGCTCGAGCCGGTCGTCGTTCATGGCCAGGCACATCGAGCAGCCGGGATCGCGCCATTCGAAGCCGGCCTCGATGAAGATCTTGTCCAGGCCTTCCTGCTCGGCCTGCGCCTTGACCAAGCCCGAACCGGGCACCGCCAGCGCCAGCTTGACGTTGGACGCGATGCGCTTGCCACGCAGCACCGCCGCGGCGGCACGGAAGTCCTCGATGCGCGAGTTGGTGCACGAGCCGATGAAGACCTTGTCGATCTTGATATCGGTGATCGGCATGTTGGCCGTCAGGCCCATGTACTCCAGCGCGCGGGCCACGCCGGAACGGCGGGTTTCGTCCTTCTCGCTGGCCGGATCCGGCACGTTCGCGCCCACCGGCAGCACCATCTCGGGCGACGTGCCCCAGGTCACCTGCGGCTGGATCTCGGCCGCGTCGATCTCGACCACGCGATCGAAATGCGCGCCTTCGTCCGAATGCAGCGTGTTCCAGTACGCCACGGCCTGGTCCCAGGCCTCGCCCTTGGGCGCGTAGGGACGGCCGCGGAAATACTCGATGGTCTTCTCGTCCACCGCCACCAGCCCGACGCGCGCGCCGGCCTCGATGGCCATGTTGCAGATGGTCATGCGCCCTTCCACGGACAGGTCGCGGATCGTGCTGCCGGCGAACTCGATGGCATGCCCCGTGCCGCCCGCCGTGCCGATCTTGCCGATCACGTGCAGGACCAGGTCCTTGGCGGTGCAGCCCGCGGGCAGCTTGCCTTCGACGCGCACCTGCATGTTCTTGTTCTTCTTGACCAGCAGCGTCTGCGTGGCCAGCGCGTGTTCGACCTCGGACGTGCCGATGCCGAAGGCCATCGCGGCCACGGCGCCGTGCGTGCTGGTGTGCGAATCGCCGCAGACGACGGTCATGCCCGGCAGCGTCGCGCCCTGCTCCGGCCCGATCACGTGCACGATGCCCTGGCGACGGTCGCCCATGTCGAACTCGACGATGCCGTAGTCCTGGCAGTTGGCATCCAGCGTGTCCACCTGCAGGCGCGAGACCGGATCGGCAATGCCCTTGTCACGATTGTGCGTGGGCACGTTGTGGTCGGCCACCGCCAGGTTGGCGCTGATGCGCCAGACCGGACGACCGGCCAGCTTCAGCCCTTCGAACGCCTGCGGGCTGGTCACTTCGTGGACCAGGTGGCGATCGATGTAGATCAGACAGGTACCGTCTTCTTCCTGATGGACGACGTGGGCGTCCCACAGCTTGTCGTAAAGGGTCTGAGGCATGAGATTCCGGCCAAAAAGTGAACGGGCTCATGAACAGCCGCGCGGCTCGGCGCCTCTCGGCGTCGCCCAGGCGCGAGGACCAGCCTCGACGGACCCGCTCAGGGATAGGGAACTCTTGATTGTATATTAAGCCCCCCCTGCGCGCTTGCGCGCCCCGCCACGGCCGCCTTGAGGACGCTAGCGTCGGGCCTGCTGGTACAGCGGCAACACCTTCTCGGAAGCCTGCCGCAGGTCCGCGATGCGGGATTCGGCCGACGGGTGGGTGGACAGGATCTCGGGCGGCGCGGAGCCGCCCACCTGCCCCATCTTCGTCCACAGTGTCACCGCCGCCCGCGGGTCATACCCCGCCCGGGCCGCCAGCTCCACCCCCATCCGGTCCGCCTCCGTCTCGTGCAACCGGCTGTTCGGCAGCCCGAACATCACATTGGCCAGCGCCCCGCCCAGGTCAGAACTCGCCTGCGATCCGGTGATCGCCGCCAGCACGCTCAAGCCCATGCTCGTCGCCATCTGCTCCGACGCCCGCTCGCGCGCGTGCTCACGCAGCGCGTGCGCGATCTCGTGGCCCAGCACCGCCGCCAGTTCATCGTCCGTCGGTTTCACCGTATTGATCAGCCCGGTATAGACGGCGATCTTCCCGCCCGGCATGCACCAGGCGTTCACTTCCTTGTCGTCGATGACGTTGACTTCCCACTTCCACTTGGTCGCATCGGGCCGGAACACGCCCACCTGTGCGATCAGCCGCTGGGAAATCGTCCGCACCCGGGCGAGTTGAGAGGCGTTCGTGTTGAGCTGCCCCTTGCTGCGCGCCCCCGACAGCGTCTGCTGGTAGAGCTGGACGGCCTGCTGGTCGAGCTGCTGCTCGGACACCAGGCTGGACATGCGCTGCGTGCGGTCGATGCCTATCGTACCGCCCTGGGTGGTGTTGACCGACTCGCAGCCGGCCGCCGCCACCAGCGCCAGGGCCGCCGCGGCCATCGCGGCGCGGCGCAAGACAGGAGAACGTTGGGTTTTTTTCATGCTGCCCCCGAGACAAGAACGCCAAGGCGGCAATTTTGCCCCAAAACCCCTGTTACTTTCTTTATCCGCGCGCCAGGCCCAGCCGGGGGGTTTCGACCGACACGTCGGCGCATTGCGCGCGGTGGCGCAGCGCATGGTCGGCCAGCACCAGGGCCAGCAGCGCCTCGGCGATGGGCGTGGCGCGGATGCCCACGCAGGGGTCGTGGCGCCCGTGGGTCTCGACCACGGTGGGCGCGCCCAGCTTGTCGATGGACCGGCGGGGGCTGCGGATGCTGGAGGTGGGCTTGATGCCCAGCGACACCGTGATCGGCTGGCCGGTGGAGATGCCGCCCAGGATGCCGCCGGCGTTGTTCGACAGGAAACCCTCCGGCGCCAGTTCGTCGCCATGCTCGGTGCCGCGCTGCTCGACGCTGTGGAAACCGGCTCCGATCTCGACCGCCTTCACCGCGTTCAGGCCCATCATGGCATAGGCGATGTCGGCATCCAGGCGGCCGTACACGGGCTCGCCCAGGCCCACCGGCACGTTCTCGGCCACCACCTCGATGCGCGCGCCCACCGAGTCGCCGTCGCGCCGCAACTGGTCCATGTAGGCCTCGAGCTCGGCCACGCGGCTGTTGCCGGCCGCATAGAAGGGATTGGTGTGGACCGCGTCCCAGTCCTCGAACGGGATCTGGATGTCGCCCAGTTGGCTCATGTAGCCGCGCACCCGCACGCCGTAGCGTTCGGCCAGCCACTTCTTGGCCACCGCCCCGGCGGCTACCGTGGGTGCCGTCAGGCGGGCCGATGAACGGCCGCCACCACGTGGATCGCGGATGCCGAACTTGTGCCAATAGGTGTAGTCGGCATGCCCGGGGCGGAAGGTTTCCGCGATGTTGCTGTAGTCCTTGCTGCGCGCGTCCTGGTTGCGGATCAGCAGCGCGATCGGGGTGCCGGTGGTCTTGCCCTCGTACACGCCGGACAGGATCTCGACCTGGTCGGGTTCCTGCCGCTGGGTGACGTGGCGCGACGTGCCGGGACGCCGGCGGTCCAGCTCGACCTGGATATCGGCCTCGGCCAGCGCCATCCCGGGCGGGCAGCCGTCGATCACACAGCCGACGGCAGGTCCGTGGGATTCACCGAAATTGGTGACGCAAAAAAGCTCTCCGAGGGTGCTGCCGGGCATGAAATCTGGACTCCGATAGGGACGCCGTATTGTACCCCTCGATTGTAGCCCTGAAGGGAAGCCCACCCTGAAGGGAAGCCCACCCCCTACCCGCTTGCGCGGGCCCCCTCGAGGGGGCGATGCGGGTGGACCGGCAAAGCCGGATCCACCACATCCTGGGTCTAGCGCTAGCTTCTTGGATTGCAGCAACCGTGCTTCGCTGGCTGCCAGCGGTAGCAACGGTGCTCCAGTCCAAGAAGCTAGCGCTAGACCCAGGAAACCGCGGATCTGGCTCCGCCAGTCCGCCGGTTTCGCCCCCTGGGGGGCGCGCGTAAGCGCGTAGGGGGGGGATTCTTCCCTACAGCGTTCCTTCGGTCTCGCGCTGCTCGCCGGGCCAGTCGCGGATGTAGGCCTTGAGCATGCGGTTCTCGAAGCCCTGGGCCTCGAGCACGGCCTTGGCGACGTCGTAGAACGAGATCACCCCCAGCAGCATGCGGCCGTCCATGACGGGGATGTAGCGGGCGTGCTTGTCGAGCATCAGGCGCCGCACCTCGTTGACTTCGGTGTTGGGCGATACCGTGACCGGCGCGTCGTCCATGATCGACCGGATGGTGGTAGTGCCCAGGGAGCCGCCGTTGGCCTGCAGGTGCCGGATGATTTCGCGGAAGGTGAGCATGCCCACCAGTTCGCCGAACTCCATGATGACCAGCGAGCCGATGTCCTGCAGGGCCATCGTATCGACGACCTGCGCGACGGGGGTATCGGGGCTGGCGGTATAAAGCGCGTCGCCCTTGACGCGCAGGATTTCACTGACTTTGATCATGACGGCCTCCTGAGCCACGCACGCCGGTTCTGTTTATGGGGCGGAACTGAAAATATATCGGCTCGTGCATGGCCATGCAGCTATCCTAGCGCGCCTCGAAAAGCGCTTCAACTCGCCGCCGCCACGCCGCCCGCATCCAGCGCCGCCAGGATGTTTCGAGCTGTTCGCTCGATGTGCTCGGCCAGGATCTCCGCGGCCAGGTCCTCCTTGCGGTCCAGCGTCGCGTCCACCAGCGAACGGTGCTCCTGGGCAACGTCGCGATCGAAGGGCTTGTACGCCAGGAACAGGCGCCGGTAGCGCGCGCTGAAATGCTGGAGCGAATCGCACACCATCAGGGCCAGCGGCATGCGGCAGGCCGCCAGCAGCGCCAGGTGGAATTCGCGGTGATGCGCCTCCCACTCGTCGACGCCCCCGCCGTCCTTCTGTTCGGGACGCTCGTAGCGCGACAGCCGGTGGTGGGTCAGGACGATGCCGTCCTCCCAGTCCCGGTTGCCGTGCCGGATCGATTCGCGCAAGGCCATGGGTTCGAGCGTGGACTGCAGCTTCGCGACCTCGAGCAGGTTCTCGCGCGACACCGGCGCGACCTTGAACCCTTTCTTGTCTTCGTTGACCACGAAGCCCTCGGTGGCCAGCCTGGCCAGGGCCTCGCGCAGCGGGGAAAGGCTGACGCCGAAGTCCCCCTTGAGTTCTTCGATGGAAAGCCTGGCACCTGGAGGACGCCTGCCGGAAACGATGTCGTTGCGTAACCGGGTCGCAATCGTGCTTGCGAAATTCTGTCCCGTGCTCGGAGCCGGCTGCCCAGCCGGCAAGACCGATGCCAGTTTCATCATGCCCCTCGTCTTTTGATTCATCGTAACACGCGGCCCAAATCATCTTTCTATTGACAGATAATCGATTATTCCTAAAAATCACAAAAAAATCGAAAATAAAAAAATCATCGATTATGGAGAAGGAATTGAAAGCCGACGCCTATCGCGATTTATCGGATGCGCAGCCCCTCCTTTCCCTGGCGGCCCGGGTGGACGTTTCCCACACCGCGCTGCTCGTGATCGATATGCAGAACGACTTCTGCGCCCCCGGCGGCTACGTCGAGCGAGTCATCGGCAAGGACATCGCCGCCTGCGGGGCCATCGTGCCCCGGCTCCGGTCGCTGGTCGACACCGCCCGGGAACGCGGCGTCCCGGTCTTCTGGCTGCGCGCCTGCTACCGGCCTGACCTGCTGCCCGCATCCATGCGCACCAAGCTGGCCGAGCAAGGCATCACCGAAGTCTGCTGCGACCGCGACACCTGGGGCTACGACTGGTACGGCGTCCAACCCCTGTCCGGCGAACCGGTACTGGAAAAACACAGCTACGACGGCTTCGTCGGCACCACGCTCGAACACGAGCTGCGCGCCCGCGGCATCCGCACCCTGGTCTTCGCGGGCGTCCAGACCAACATCTGCGTCGAAGCCACGCTGCGGCACGCGAACGCCCTGGGGTTCCATTGCGTCGTGCCCGAGGACTGCGTGGCCTCGCACACGCAGCCCGCGCACGATGCCACGCTGAACAACGTCCGTTTCCTGCTGGGCGACGTGACCCGGCTGGACGACCTCACGCCGCATTGGAAGACGCCGTCCGCGCGCGTCTACCTGGACTACACGCAGGAAGAACTGGATCGCGCCTATGACCAGCGCGCCTGGGCCGACAACCGGGACGCCATGCTGGCCTGGTACGCGCAGGCCAGCGCCGGCGCCCGCGAGGAATATCCGCACCACCGGCACGTTCCCTATGGCCCGGGCCCCCACGAGACCCTGGACATCTTTCCGGCGCAGCGGCAAGGCGCGCCCATCCACGTCCATGTGCACGGCGGCGGCTGGCGCAATCTGAGCAAGGACGACGAGTCCTTCCTGGCCCGCACCGTGGTTCCCGCGGGCGGCGTGCTGGTGGTGCTGGACTTTTCGCTGATACCCGAGGTGCGCCTGCCCGAGATGATCGCCCAGACCCGCCGCGCGCTGGCCTGGGTCCGGGCCAAGGCCGCCCGCTTCGGCGGCGACCCGGACCGCATCCACCTGTCGGGCCACTCGTCCGGCGCGCACATGGCCGCGGTCCTGGCCACCACCGACTGGGAATCCCTGCACCTGCCCGCCGACCTGGTCAAGAGCGCGCTGCTGATCAGCGGCATGTACGACCTGCATCCCGTGATGCTCAGCGCCCGCAGCGGCTACGTCAAACTCCAGCCGGACGAGATCGAGCGCTACAGCCCGATCCGGCACCTGTCCCGCCTGAACTGCCCGGCGGTCGTCGCGATCGGCGACCGCGAAAGTCCCGAATTCCAGCGGCAGGCGCGCGACTTCGTCCGCGCCGCGCAGGAACAGGACAGGCAGGTGGAATTGATGCAGTTGCCCGCCACGAATCACTACGAAATCGTGACCCACCTGAACGCTCCCGACTCCGCCCTTTCCCAGGCCGCGCTGCGGCTGATGGGCCTGTCGGGTTGAATGCCGCCACCGCGAAGGAGGAACTTGCCCACCCACTGACCCAGTAGCCCTGCTGCTTTCCCCATCATTACGTGAAAGGACTGAACATGCTTGAAGGATTCAAGATTTATGATGCAGATGCCCACGTTCTAATGACCCCGGAAATGTGGGAAACCCTTCCCAAACAGTACTGGCTGCGGCGTCCGCGGCCAGTCAAGTTCGGCGACGGCCACGAGCTCGGCAACTGGGGCACGGCATGGCTGGTGGACGGCCGCATCGAGCCGCACCCGTTCGGACCCGGCACCCACGCCGCCAACACCCCCGGCATGGTGCTGGAGGAATACGGCGCCAACCGCGCCCGGGCCGGCGACTTCACCGCCTTCTCCCTGCCGGTCGGCTGTGTCACGCTGGGCGACGTCGCCGACCGGCTCACCGCGATGGACAAACTGGGCATCGACGTCCAGGTCCTGTTCCCCAGCACGATATACGCCACCATCGCCGCGGACGCGACGCTGGAAGGCGAACTCTTCCGGGCCTACAACCGCTACATCGGCACGCGCTGCCGGGATGCCGCCAAGCGTCTGCGCTGGGTCGGCCTGCTGCCCATGCGGGACGCCGAGCAGGCCCGGCTGGCCATGAAAGAAATGGTCGCCATGGGCGCGGCCGCCGCCGTGGTGTTCGGGACCGTGGGCGACCGCATGCTGTCGCACCCGAGCTTCGAGCCGATCTGGAACGAGTTCTCGCGCACCGGGCTGCCCCTGTGCGTGCACATGGCCATGAGCTTCCCACCGCTGGCCCAACTGTGCGAGTCGATCCAGGACGCCAACATGATCGGCAAGGCCATGCCCGCGCAACTGGCCTTCATGGCCATGGCCGGCCACGGCATGCTGGACAAGTATCCCAGCCTGAAGGTCGCGTTCCTGGAGTTCGGCGGCGAATGGATCTTCTATTCGGTGGGGCGCATGAAGCAGTACGCCGAGGTCAACAAGGGCCGGATGGCCGACCCCAGCATGCTGCCCAAGAGCGAAGTGGACGACCTGGTGAAGTCGGGCCGCATCTACCTCGGCCCCGAATCCAGCGACGCCATGCTGGCGCACGAGCTCAAGCTGCTGGGCGATGGCCAGCTTCTCTATTCCTCGGATTTCCCCCATGGCGAAGGGCGGGACAACGCCGCGATGGAGATCATCGAGCGCCAGGACCTCACCAAGGAGCAGAAGCGCAAGTTCCTGTACGACAACGCCGCCAACTTCTACGGGGAGCCCTGATACACGGAGCGAAAGGCGCGGCGCGCCGCCAGGCATCCGGCCTGCGGCGCGCCCACCGGTAAGGAGAAACGTCACTCCAGGAGAGATTCCATGAAGCCGTTCCACCATCGCCTTGCCCGATATTCCCTCGTGCTGCTGCCCCTGGCCGCCCATGGCGCGGCCTGGGCGCAAAACAATGCCTATCCGTCCCGGCCCATACGCATCGTGAATCCCTACGGGGCAGGTGGGCTGGGAGACGTCAGCTTCCGCCTGATCGCGCCGCTGATGGAAAAGCAGCTCGGGCAGCCGCTCGTCATCGAGAACAAGCCCGGCGCCTCCGGCAACCTGGGCGCCGCGGACGTGGCGCGCGCCGCCCCGGACGGCTATACGCTGCTGCTGGGTGCCGTGAACAATTTCGCGACGAACCAGTATCTCTACCGCGACATGACCTTCGATCCGCTGACGGCGTTCGATCCCATCGCGCTGATCAGCAACGCGCCCACGATCGTCGTCGTCAATCCCGCCGTGCCGGCCCGCAGCCTGCGCGAACTGGCCGCCTACGCGAAGGAGCGGCCGGGCAAGGTGAACTTCGGCTCGCCGGGCATCGGCACCCCGCCCCATCTCGCAGCCGAGTTCTTCGCGAACCTGGCCAACGTCTCGATGACCCATGTCCCGTTCAATGGCTCGCCCCCCGTCGTGCTCGCCCTGCTGCGCAACGATGTCAACGTCGCCTTCTACACCGCCGGCCCCATCGCGGGCCCGCTCAAGGCCGGCACGATCCAGCCCATCGCGGTCGCGGCCAGCGAACGGCTCGACATCCTGCCCAACGTGCCGACCACCGCGGAAGCGGGCTTCGGCGCCCTGCAGACGGGCAGCTGGATAGGGCTGGCCGCGCCCAAGGGCACGGATCCCGCCGTGCTGGACAAGCTCAACGCGGCCGTCCGGCAGGCGCTGGCCGACCCGGAGGTGCGCAAGCGCTATGCGGAGATGGGCATGCTGACCGGCAATACCAGCCGCGCGCAGTTCTCGTCGCTGATCGACGCCGAGGCGACCCGGTGGAAGAAAGTGATCGCCGACGCGGGGATCGCGAAATGATCCCGGGCAGGCTCCGACCATGCTGACGCTGACGCTTGCCTGCGCCGCCTATGACCGGACGCGGCCGCTGATCGACGGGCGGGTCGCCATCGAAGGCGTCGAACTGCGGGCGACGACGCTGCACCCCGAGGCCGCCTTCGCGCGCGCGAAGGCGGCCGAGTTCGACCTGACCGAGCTGTCCTTGAGCGGCTACCTGCGCTCGCTGGATGCCGGGAACCCGGCCTATGTCGCGCTGCCGGTCTTTCCCTCGCGCGCCTTTCGCCACAGCGGCATCTATGTCCATGCGGGCCGCGGCATCCGCTCGCCGGCCGACCTGCGCGGCAGGACCATCGGAACGCCGGACTACAAGACGACGGCCAACGTCTGGATCCGGGCTTTCCTGGCCCACGACCACGGCGTCCAGCCCCACGAGATGCAGTGGATGGAGGCCGCCAAGGAAGCGGGCGAACCGGGGCCGGCCACAGCCACCGCCGTCCCGGGCGTCTCCATCCTGGCCCTGCCGGACCAGGACTTGTCCGGCATGCTGGCCCGTGGAGAGATCGACGCGGTCGTCGGCGCCAAAGTGCCGTCCTGCTTCGGCCCCGGGCAGGACGACGTGGCCCGGTTGTTCCCCGATCATCAACGGGTCGAGCAGGACTACTACCGGCGCACCGGCTTCTTTCCCATCATGCATGTGCTGGGACTGCGGCGCGACCTGCACGAGCGCCATCCCTGGCTGGCCCAGGCGATCTGCCAAGGCTTCGAGGCCGCCCGGCGCATGGCGCTCCAGGACCTCCGGGACGTCTGCCAGCTGGCCGCCACCCTGCCCTGGGTCGTGGCGGAATACCAGCGCACGGTGGACCTGATGGGCGAGGACTACTGGCCGTACGGCCTGGATGCCAACCGGGAGGTGCTGCAGGCCTTCGCGCGCTACCACTTCCAGCAGGGCTTGTCCGCCCGGCTGCACAGCCCCGGCGATTGGCTCGCCCCCGCGAATTTTTCTTCGAACCGCGTCACCACGAGATCCGCATGAACGAACGCCCCGCACTCTACGACATCGAGGCCACGGTCCCCGATTTCCGCACCCACCTGCAGCGCTACGCCGAAGCCAGCCGGCTCACGCGCGAGCGACGGCCGACCCGGCTCGACCTTGCCTACGGCGAAGGAGCCGCGCACACGCTGGACGTCTATCTGGCGGACGCTCCCCACGCGCCCGTGGTGATCTACCTGCACGGCGGCGCCTGGAAGGGATCGAGCAAATCGGACCGCGGCTTTCCCGCCGATACCTTCGGGCCTGCGGGCGCCATCTGGGTCTCCATGGAATATCCCCTGGCGCCCGCCGCGAGCGTGGACGACATGGTCGCGGCGGTACGCAAGGGCGTGGCCTGGGTCCATCGCCACGCGGCCTCCTTCGGCGGCGATCCCGGCCGCATCTTCCTTTGCGGCAACTCCGCGGGCGGCCATCTGGCCGGCATGGCGGCGGCCACCGACTGGGCGGCACACGGCCTGCCGGCCGACCTCGTCAAGGGCATCACGACGGTGAGCGGGATCTTCGACATGCGGCCCATGGCCCGATCGCTGATGAACGAGTGGTTGCGCCTGGATGCGGAAAGCGCCGCGCGCAACAGCCCTCTCCTGCACCTGCCTCGCGTGGCCTGTCCCCTGGTCTGCGCCGTGGGGGAAAAGGAGTTGCCCGAATTCGTCGAGCAGTCCGCCGGCTATGCGCGGGCATGGGCCGCCGCGGGCTACCCCTCGCGCTTCATGCCCATGCCGGGCCATGACCATTTTTCCATCATCGACGAGCTCAACCGGCCCGACGGCCCGCTGCTGGCGGCGATGTTCGAACAGATCGGCCTTCGCAACCGCGGCGCCGCTTCCCGCGCCCACACCTGAATAAAGGAGTAGCCCGAATCATGAAACTGCGTCTTCGCTCTTGCCTCGCATCATGCGCCCTGGCCGCCGCGGCCGCGCACGGCCCTGCGCATGCCGCCGACAAGCCCTTGAAGATCGGCGTCGTCACCGAGTTCTCCGGCACCTATGCCTCCGCCGGGCAGTCCATCGAAAGCGCGATGCGCGCCTACATGAAGCTCAACGGCGACACCGTGGCCGGCCGCAAGGTCGAGCTCATCCTGCGCGACACCGGCGGCATCTCGCCCGAGAACGCGCGCCGCTACGCGCAGGAACTGGTCACCCGCGACAAGGTCGACGCGCTGGTGGGCTTCAACTTCACCCCCAACGCGCTGGCCGCCGCGCCCATCGCCACCGCGGCCAAGACGCCGATGATCGCGCTCGCGGCCACGGCCATCGTCACCGAGAAATCCCCCTATATCGTGCGCACCGCATTCACGCTCGGACAGACGTCGGCGCCCATGGCCACCTGGGCGGCCAGGAACGGCATCAAGCGCGTATTCTCGCTGGTGTCCGACTACGGCCCCGGGCACGACGCCGCGCAGGCCTTCAAGGATGCGTTCACCGCCGCCGGCGGCCAGATGGCGGGCGAAATACGCATGCCCGTCAGCAGCATGGAATTCGCGCCCTTCCTGCAACGGGCCCGCGACGCGCGCGCCGACGCCATCTTCGTGTTCGTGCCGGGCAGCGAAGCCGCCATCGCCTTCATGAAGGCGTACAACGAACGCGGTTTCAAGCAAGCGGGCATTCGCCTGATCGGCACGGGCGACCTGGTCGACGACGACTCGCTGCCGGCCATCGGCGACGTCGCGCTGGATACCGTCACCGCCCACCACTACTCGGCCGCGCACGACTCCGACCTGAACCGCGCCTTCGTCAAGGCGGTCCAGGATCAGGGACGCAAGCGGCCCAACTTCATCGGAGTGGGCGCCTATGACGCCATGGCCGTCATCTACGCCGCGGTCAAGAAAACCGGCGGCGATACCGACGGCGACAAGCTCATCGCCGCGATGAAAGGGCTCAAGCTCGACAGCCCGCGCGGCCCGATCTCGATCGACCCCGCCACGCGCGACATCGTGCAAGACATCTACATCCGCAAAGTCCAGAAGGTCGGAGGCGAGCTCTACAACGTCGAGTTCGACAAGATCGAGGCCGTCAAGGCCCGCTAGCCAAAGGAGTCCGCATGCTGACCGACTTCGTCGGCGTGATCATCGATGGAACGTCGTACGGCGCCATGCTGTTCGTGATCGCGCTCGGATTGTCCATCACGCTGGGGTTGATGGGTTTCGTCAACCTCGCGCACACCGCCGTCGCCATGTTCGGCGGCTATTTCCTCGTCACGCTGGTCAACCAGTTGGCCTGGCCGTTCTTCGCGTCGGTGGCGGTGGTCGTGGCGGCGATCGCCCTGGCCAGCCTGGTGCTGGAACGCGTGGTCTATGCGCCCTTTTATCGCGCCACGGCGCTCGACCAGAGCCTCCTGACCTTCGGCCTGATGCTGATGGCCGGCGGCATCGTCCACTATTTCTGGGGGCCGTCGCAACAGGCGGTGCGGGTGCCCGAGTACCTGGACGGCCGCTGGTACCTGGGCGATCTCAGCGTCTCCAAGTACCGGCTGATGCTGCTCGGCACGGGCCTGGCCCTGCTCGCCCTGCTGAACTGGGGACTCGACTCGACCCGCCTGGGCGCGATGATCCGCGCCTCGGTCGACAACCAGCGCATCGCGGCCGCGATGGGCATACCGGTCAAGCGTGTATTCATGATCGCCTTCGCGATCGGCAGCGGGCTTGCGGCGCTGGGCGGCGCGCTCGGGGCCGAGGTGCTGGGCCTGGATCCGGCCTTCGCCACGCGCACGCTGGTGCTGTGCCTGCTCGTGGTGGTGCTGGGCGGCGCCGGCTCGGTCAACGGCACCTTCTTCGCCGCCATGCTGCTGGGCATCTGCGACATCGGCAGCAAATACTACGTCCCCGAGTTCGGGGCCTTCATGATCTACGTGCTCATGGCGCTGGTCCTGCTGTACCGGCCGCAAGGCCTCTACAGCCTCTTCGCGCGCAGGAGGGCCGCATGAACGGCAGCCCGCTGCGCCCCCTGCTGGACCGCTCGCGCTGGCGCGTGCCCGAGCTCGTGTTCTGGACGCTCGTCGTCGCGGCCTTCTTCGTCTTTCCCGATCACCGCAGCCTGGGCGCGCAAGTACTGGTAACCGGCATCTTCGCGCTGTCGCTCGACATGCTGCTGGGCTACGCGGGCATCGTCACCCTGGGACATGCCGCGTTCTTCGGCGTGGGCGCGTTCACCGCCGGCTGGCTCGGCAAGTACGGCTGGCACGAACCGGTCTCGGCGCTGGCCATCGCCGCCGCCGTCACGGCATGCGCGGGCGCGCTCGGCAGCCGGCTGGTCGTGCGGGGCACCGACCTGAGCCGGCTCATGGTGACGCTGGCCATCGGCCTCGTGCTGTACGAGGCCGCCAACAAGGCCACCGCGATCACCGGCGGCATCGATGGCCTGCAAGGCATCGAGTTCGCGCCGCTGCTCGGCCTCTTCCCGTTCGACCTCATGGGATCGACCGCCTACGCATACGCGGCCATCGTAGCCTTCGTCACGCTCTACCTCGTGCGCAGGCTGGTCAATTCGCCCTATGGCCTGTCCCTGCATGCCACGCGCATGAACCGCCGGCGCGCGCTGGCCGTGGGCATCGACGACGGCCGCACCCTGGCGATCTCCTACGTCGCCTCGGCGGCGGTGGCGGGCGTCGCGGGCGCGCTGACGACGCAGATCACGCAGTTCATCACCATCGACGCGCTCGGTTTCGGGCGGTCGGCCGACATCCTGATCATCGCCGCGCTGGGCGGCGTGGGCTACCTGTACGGCGGCTTCATCGGCGCGCTGGTATTCGTCGTGGGCCGCGACCTGCTGTCCGGCATCAGCCCCGCCTACTGGCATTTCTGGCTGGGCCTGCTGCTGGTGCTCACCATCTTCTTTGCCCGCGGCGGCATCATGGGCACCGCCGCGCGGCTGGCCCGGCGCCTGGCGCACAAGGAGGCGCAACAATGATACAGACCGTCGACCTGTGCAAGCGCTTCGGCGCGCTGGTGGCGACCGACCATGTGAACCTGTCGCTCGCTCCCGGCGACCGGCATGCGCTGATCGGCCCGAACGGCGCGGGCAAGACGACCTTCATCAACCTGCTGACCGGCATGCTGCGCCCGACCTCGGGCCGCGTCCTGCTGGACGGCGCGGACGTGACCGCGGCGCCGCCCGACAAACGGGTGGACCTGGGGCTGGTGCGCACCTTCCAGATCAATACGCTGTTCCTGGACATGACCGTGCTGGAGGCGGTCACGCTGGTCGTGCTGGCGCGCACCGGAGCCGTCCGCTCGCTGTTCGGGTCGCTGCGCCGGCATGAGCCGGCGGCCGGCGAGGCCTGGGAACTGCTCGAGCGCATCGGCCTGGCGCAGGACGCGCACCGGCCTGCCCGGCAGCTCGCCTACGGCAGGCAGCGGCTGGTGGAAATCGCGCTCGCGCTGGCGCGCAAGCCCAAGGTGCTGCTGCTGGACGAACCGGCTGCCGGCGTCTCGGCGGCCGACAGCCGCCATGTCTTCGCGGTCCTGGATCGACTGCCCCAGGACATCGCCATCCTTCTGATCGAACACGACATGAACCTCGTCTTCCGCTTCGCGCAGCGCATTTCGGTGCTCGTCGCCGGCCGCCTCATCGCCACCGGGCTACCCGGCGACATCGCCCGCGACCCCCGCGTGCGCGAGGCCTATCTCGGCCAGGCGGCCCCCCTGGAGGCGGCATCCGCATGAATGCGACGGACAGCCTGCTGCAACTGGAGCACGTGCGCGCCGGCTACGGCGACGCGATGGTGCTGGACGATCTCTCGTTCTGCCTGGGCGCCGGCGACAGCCTGGCGGTGCTCGGACGCAATGGCGTGGGCAAGACCACCCTGCTCGAAACCCTGATGGGCAACACGCGCCTGACGGGCGGGCGCATTCTCTGGCAGGGCCGCGACATCGCCAGGCTGGACGCCTGCCAGCGGTCTCGCGCCGGCCTGGGCTGGGTGCCGCAGGAGCGCGAGGTGTTCGCGTCGCTGACCGTCGAGGAGAACCTGACCGTGGTCGCATGCCGCGGCCCATGGACGCTGGACCGGGTCTACGGCCTGTTCCCGCGGCTGCGCGAGCGGCGCGCCAACCTGGGCAACGAGCTGTCCGGCGGAGAACAACAGATGCTGGCCGTGGGCCGCGCGCTCATGACCAACCCGCGCCTGCTCCTGCTGGACGAACCCATGGAGGGCCTGGCGCCCATCGTCGTCGAGGAGCTTGGCGCCGCCATCATCGCGCTGCACACGCAGGAAGGCATGACCACGATCGTGGTCGAGCAGCATCCGGTCATCGCCCTGGCCATGGCCTCGACCGCCATCATCCTGGACCGCGGCCGCATCGTGCATCAGTCCTCGAGCGCGGCGCTGCGGGCATCGCCCGAGACGCTCGACCGCTGGCTCAACGTTGCCGCGGCCGAATGAACGACTTATCGTTTCCAACGAACAAGGAGCCGACATGGGAATCCGAGACACCGACAAGACCCTGCCATCGAACCGCAATGGTGTTCGAACTGCGGCGCGACGAGCAGAAATACCTCGCGTTCAAGCAGGACATCGAGGCATCCATGACCGCATACGCCCTTTCGGAAGAAGAAAAGCGCGCCTGGCGCGACATGGACATCGAGGCGCTGGGCGCCATGGGCGTGCATCCCTATTTCCTGCCGCAGATATCGCGGCTTTTCAAGGGCGGCTCGCGCAACCACAACGACAGCGACGCGGCGCGCCTGTACGCCGAGAAGATGGGCATCGCGTCGCAGGACTGATCCGGAGAAGAACATGGCAAAGATCGTCGCAACCCTGGGCGTGGCCCACGCCCCCGGCGTCACCGGCTGGATAGACAAGGCGCCCCAGCACGAGCAGGACGGCGTCCTGGCCGGCTACGCGCAGTTCCAGAAACTGATGGACGAAGTGCGGCCCGACGTGGTCATAGGCATCGCCAACGACCACCTGTTGAATTTCTCGCTCGACAACATTCCCGACTTCTGCGTGGGCATAGGCGAACAATGGGCCGGCCCCGCGCCCTGGTTCCGCGACTGGCTGAACGTACCGGACTACACGGTGCGCGGCCACCGCGACCTGGGCCGCGCACTGGTGCGCGAATCGGCCAAGGCGGGCATCAACCACGCGTTCGCCGACAAACTGTTGTTCGACGACAACTGGTCGGTGCCGCTCAAGTTCCTGTTCCCGCGCTACGACGTGCGTTTCGTCCCCATCCACATGAACCCCATCGTGCCGCCGGTGCCGACCGCGGCGCACTGCTATGCCGTGGGCGAAACCATCGCGCGCATCGTCCAGGCCTTCCCGTCCGACGAACGAGTGGTGATCATGGGCACGGGCGGTCTCTCGCACGATCCCGGCGGCAAGGACTACTTCACGGTGCACGAGGAATTCGACCGCTGGTTCCTGGCGCTGATGGAGGAAGGCAACGCCGACCGGGTCAAGCGCGAGCTGACCTTCGAGAAACTGCTGACGGGCGGGGATGGCGGCGCGGGGGAACTGCTGGCCTGGGTGGTCGCCATGGGCGCGGCCGCGGTATGCGGCAACGCCCGGGCGGAAACGGTGTTCTACGTGCCGTCGGTACCCATGCGCTGCGGCATGGGCGGCGTGTACTGGCGGCTGGAATGACGGCGCGGCGGGCGCAGGCCGCACCGGGTCAGGACGCGCGCAGGCGGCGCAGCCGCTCCTCCTGGACGCCCTCGGCCGCCTCTTCGCCGGCCTCGGCTTCCTGTTCCTCCCGGTCCGGCTCCAGTTCCAGCTCTCGATCCAGGGCCAGTTCCGCCTCGACATCCTCGGGGCGCTGTTTCAGGGCCTCGGCGATGGTGACCGAGCCGCTTTCCCAGGCGGCGTTCACCGCGTGCAGCAACATCGGGTCGTCGGCCAGCGGCGCCCGGTCCAGCAGCAGCCGGTCCACCACGGGCGCCAGGGTGGCCACGGTGGGATCGCAGACCATGGCCCAGCGTTCGCGGGCGGCGCCGGCATCGCCGATGCGGGCGATGTAGCCGATGCTGGACAAGGTGTCGAGCACCACCATCAATTCGTCGTGATGCAGGTTCAGCCTGCTGCGCAGCGCCAAGGTGCTCAGGCCCGGTGGATTGCGGTCGCGCACCGAGGACAACGCGCGCAGGATGGACAAGGCATCCACGAACGGCCGCCCCGGGCGCCGGACGGTCTCCCAGCGTCCCATCCGGATCAGCGGCAGGCTGGCCGCCAGCGTGGCGCCGAACAAGGTCACCAGCCACGACAGGTAGATCCACATCAGGAAGATAGGCAGCGTGGCGAAGGCGCCGTACAGCACGGTGTAGGTGGGAAAGCGCGTCAGGTAGAACGCGAAGCCGGACTTCATGATTTCCAGCACGATGGCCGCCGCGAAACCGCCCGTCATCGCGTCGCGTGCCTCGACGTGCCGGTTGGGCACCACCATGAACAGCGCGCCGAAGGCCAGGCCCGTCAATATCAGCGGAATGAAGGACAGCAGCACGCCGATGGGCGCCGGCACGTCGCCCACCAGGCCCATGGATTCGCGCGCCAGGAAGGACGTGGCCCACAGGCTGGCGCCGATCAGCACCGGCCCCAGCGTGAGCGTGGCCCAGTAGATCAGCACCCGCTGCGGCAGCGGCCTGCCCTTGCGCACGTGCCAGATCTCGTTCAGCGCCTTGTCGATGGTCAGCATCAGCGAGACGGCCGTGATCATCAGGAAGATGCCGCCCACGGCGGTCAGCCGGCTCGCCTTCTGCGCGAACTGGTTCAGGTATTCCATGATGTTGTCCGCCACCGCCGGCGGCATCAGGTTGCTGATCAGGAACGCCTCCAGCGCGCCCTGGAACTCGCGGAACAGCGGAAACGCGGTAAACAGGGCCAGCGCCACCGCCAGCAGCGGCACCATCGACAGCACCGAGGTGAAGGTCAGGCTGGAGGCGACCTGGGTGATGCGCTCGTCGGCCGCGCGCTGCAATGCGAACCGCAGGAGCCGCCCCACGCGCACGGGCCAGGATTCGTTGGCGAGCAGGCTGCGGCGCAGCGCGATCGCGCGCGCCTGGATGGAAGCGGCGCCCGAAGGCGGTGGCGGCGTGGAAGAAGTAGCGGGCGCGGGAGCTTTCTGGACCATGTCGAGAGATAATACGGACCTATGGATATTCTGATCTTGTACTACAGCCGGCACGGCGCGACACGCCAGTTGGCCGAGCACATCGCGCTGGGCGTGGAACGCGTACCCGGCGCGCGGGCACGGCTGCGCACGGTTCCGCCGGTCTCGGCCGTGTGCGAGGCCACGGCCCCCGCCATTCCCGACAGCGGTCCTCCCTACGTCGAACCGGCGGACCTGGAAGAATGCGCGGGCCTGGCGCTGGGATCGCCCACCCGCTTCGGCAACATGGCCGCGCCCATGAAGCACTTCATCGACCATACCACCCAGCAGTGGCTGGCGGGAAGCCTGGCGGGCAAGCCGGCAGCGGTCTTCACGTCCACCGGCTCCATGCACGGCGGCCAGGAAAGCACGCTGCTCAGCATGATGCTGCCGCTGCTTCATCACGGCATGCTGCTGGTGGGCCTGCCCTTCACCGAGCCCGCGCTGATGGCCACGCGCCATGGCGGCTCGCCCTATGGCGCCTCGCACGTGGCCGGGGTCGACAACAGCCTGCCCATGCAGCGCGACGAAACCCAACTGGCCGAAGCCCTGGGCACGCGCCTGGCCCGCACCGCCCTCGAACTCCACACCGGCCGGCAGGCCCGCACCCGATGAACGCTCCCTCCGTCGACCTCAACCCGCGGCTGCGCCTGGTCGCCTCGATCTCGCTGCTGGCCCTGATCGTGCTGTGCATCGCCTGGGAAACCGTGCTGGCGCCCCTGCGGCCCGGCTCGCTGCTGGCGCTCAAGGCATTGCCGCTGCTGCTGCCGCTGCGCGGCGTGCTGCGCGGCAACCTGTACACCTACCAATGGGCATCGATGCTGATCCTGCTGTATTTCATGGAAGGCGTGGTGCGCGCGACCACCGATCCAGCTCCGTCCGCGCACGTGGCCTGGGCCGAGGTCGCGCTGACCACGGTCTTCTTCTGGTGCGCCATCCTGTACGTGCGCCCGGCCAAGCGCGCCGCGCAGGCCGCCCGCAAGGCCGCCAAGGCGGCGGACAAACAGGCGGGCTGACCGCCGCCAAGGAGACACCGGCATGGACCTGCTGACCGAGCTCACGAACCTGCTGGGGGCCGGCCAGGTCTTGACCGGGCCGGACGCCGCGCCCTTCCTGACCGACTGGCGCGGCCGCTATACCGGCGCCGCGCTGGCGGTCGTCCGCCCCGGCACGACCGACGAGGTCGCGCGCGTCGTGCGCCTGTGCCGCCGCCACGCTGTTCCCATCGTCCCTCAAGGCGGCAACACCGGTCTGGCGGGTGGCGCCACGCCCGACGCCGGAGGCCGCGCGGTGGTCGTGTCGACGCGGCGCCTGGACCGGCTGCGCGCCCTCGACATCGACGACGACACCATCACCGTCGAAGCCGGCTGCGTGCTCCAGGCGGTACAGGACTGGGCGCGCGAGGCCGGCCGTCTCTACCCGCTCAGCCTGGCCTCGGAAGGCAGCTGCACGGTGGGAGGCAACCTGGCCACCAATGCCGGCGGCACCCAGGTCCTGCGCTACGGCAACGCACGCGAACTGGCCCTGGGGCTGGAAGTGGTCACCGCCCAGGGCGAGATCTGGGACGGCCTGCGCGGCCTGCGCAAGGACAACACCGGCTACGACCTGCGCGACCTGTACATAGGCAGCGAAGGCACGCTCGGCATCATCACCGCCGCCACCCTGCGGCTCTATCCCCTGCCCGTGGCGCAATGCACGGCCCTGGTCGCCCTGCCCTCGCTGGAAACCGCGGTCGCGCTGCTGGCCCTGGCCCGCTCGGGATTCGGCGCGGCGCTGACCGGCTTCGAAGTCATGTCGCATGCCAGCCTGGACGTGGTGACGCGCGCCTTCCCCGACCAGAAACTGCCGCTGGGCCCCACGCCCTGGTACGCGCTGCTAGAGGTATCCGACAGCGAAAGCGCCGAACACGCCCAGGAACGCTTTCACGCGGTCCTGCAGCGGGCGCTGGAGCAGGGCCTGGCCCAGGACGCCGCGGTTGCGGCCAGCCTCGCGCAAAGCCGTGCGCTGTGGCACCTGCGCGAAAGCATCTCGGCCGCCCAGTCCTGGGAGGGCAAGAACATCAAGCACGACATCTCGGTCCCGGCCTCTCGCATCCCCGCCTTCGTGGCCGCGACCGACGCGCTGCTGCAGGCGGCCATCCCCGGCGTGCGCCACATCACCTTCGGTCACCTGGGCGACGGCAACCTGCACTACAACGTCAGCCGGCCGCCCGCCATGGCCGAGCCCGACTTCCTGCTGCGCCAGGACGAGATCTATCGCCTGGTGCACGACAGCGTGCACGCGCACGGCGGGTCGATCAGCGCGGAACACGGCATCGGCCAGCTCAAGCGCGGCGAACTGGCCCGCTACAAGAGCGCGGTGGCCCTGGACCTGATGCGCCGGATCAAGCAGGCGCTGGATCCCGACGGCCTGATGAACCCGGGCAAGGTCCTGCCCTAAGCCTACGGCCCGGTGCGCCTGGCGCCGCCGCCGCGCTGGCGCTGCGAGGTCTGGTTGCCGCCGGTCCCGATCTGGTCGGTATGCCCGTCCTTCTTGGTGCGATTCTGCGTATCGCCATGGCTGCGCTGCTGCTCGCGCGGCTGGTCGTCCGCCTGGCGGGGACTGGGCGGGGAAGCGGGATGATTCGGCATGGCGAACTCCTTCACGAGAAGGCCGGCAAGCCGCAACTTTCGTGCCGCGCCCAGGGCGGCAGCGGCGTGAATTCATTCCTGAGCCAGGACAGCAGGGCCTGCACCCGGCCCAGGTGGGCGCGGCTGTGGGGCACCAGGGCCCGGATCCAGTATTCGGGAATGGCGAAGTCCTCCAGCACCCGGACCAGTTCGCCCCGGCCCAGCGCGCCGTCGACGATGTAGGCCGACAGGATCGTGATGCCATTGCCCCGCAGCACCGAATTGAGCAACACGTGTCCGTCGTTGGTGCTCAGGCGCGGCGTCACCTCGACCGCGATCGGCCCGTTCGCCCCCTGGAAAGTCCAGACCGGCCCCGTGGGCTGGAAATTCAATAGTGCGTGCCGCGCCAGATCCGTGGGATGGGCGGGACGGCCGCGCGCGGCCAGATAGGACGGCGCCGCCACCGCCATGCGCGGCAGCGGGCACAGTCCGGCCTCGAGCACGCCGTCGTACGAGGCCGGCAGCATGCCGACCACGATGTCGAAGCCTTCCTGGATAGGGTTCACGGGCCGGTCGATCACCACCACGTCCATGCTGAGCTTGGGATGGACCTCCAGGAAACGCCCCAGCGCATCGCCCAGGCACGTGGCGGTCAACGACGTCGGCACCTTGATGCGCAGGTGGCCCTCCAGTTCGTGCGCATGGCCCAGCGCGCTGCCGAACGCGTCCTCGACGTCGTGAACGATACGCCGGGCCACGGGTAGCAGGCGCTGGCCTTCGTCGGTCAGGGCCAGGCGGCGGGTGCTGCGCTCGAACAACCGGGTTCGGGCGCGCCATTCGAGCTGGTCGATGCGCTTGGTCACCACGGAGGCGGCGATGCCCAACTGGCGCGCCGCCTTGGAGAAGCTGCCGGCCTGCGCCACGGCGATGAAGGTCCGGAAATTGACGATGGTGTCCATGACCTCTCTGTTTTCGCGAACAATGATCGCGCTTTTTGGTGGATTCTATAGAAATAGAATGAGGATTAAGGTGGCGGCACGTCAAGAACTTTTCCGGAGACCCCGCCATGCCGCTTGCCTTGCGCCCCCTCCACCCCGACGTGGGAGTGGAAGTCCTGGGTTGCGACCTCAGCCAACCCCTGGACGACGAGCAGTTCCAGTCGCTGCTGGACGCTTATCACCGCCATTCCGTCGTCGTCGTGCGCGGGCAATCGCTGGCCGCGCCCGCGCAGGCCGGGCTGCTGCGCCGCTTCGGCACGCCCAAGATCTCGCAGCGCAAGGAGTTCCACGTGCCGGGCACGCCCGAGATCGGCCGCGTGGGCAACACCCGGCATCCCGACGGCACGCCGTCGGCCTTCCTGGACCGCTACGGCAACCTGTGGCACAGCGACACGGCCAGCGACCAGCACGTCGACGGGGTCACGATGCTGTACTGCGTGATGACGCCGCAAATCGGCGGCGACACCCTGTTCGCCAGCATGGGCAGGGCCTACGACACGCTGCCGGCGGACCTGAAGGCCCGCATCGACGGCAGGACCGTGGTCCACAACTTCAACCAGCACAACGACTATCTCTTGGCCCGCAACCCCGGCTCGGCCCGGCCCCTGTCGGCAGCCGACCGCGCCAAGTGGCCCGACCGGGAACACGACCTGGTGCAGCGCCATCCGGTAACCGGCCGCCCGCTGTATTTCATCAGCCCGACCCTGGTCCGGGGCATCAGCGGCTATTCCGACGAGGAAGCGCAGCGGCTGTCCGCCGAACTGGTCGCCCACGCGACCCGCCCCGAGGCGGTCTACCGCCACAAATGGCAGATCGGCGACCTGGTCTTCTGGGACAACCGCGCCTCGCTGCACTCGGCCTCGCCCGCGGACTATCAGGGCGGCCAGCGGCTGATGCATCGCGGCTATGCCTACGTCCACTATGCGTGAGGCCGGCCTGCGCGTCGGGCATTTCCAGTCGGTGCCCTGGATCCCGTTCTACGTCGGTAGCGAGGACTGGCCCGTCCGGCGCGTTCCGTGCGTCTCCAGCACGGTCCTGGCCATGGCGGATGCCGGCCTGCTGGACGCCACGCCCATGGCCACCGTGGACTGGCTGGCGCGCGGCGACCAATGGCCGCGCCTGGGCGGGCTGGGCCTGGCCTACCGCGAGCGCGCGGGCAGCGTGCTGCTGTTCTCGCCGCGCCCCATCCATGAGCTGGACGGCGCGGACATCGCGATCTGCGACGAGACCGCCACGTCGCTGCGGGTGCTGCATGCCATCCTGGCCGACAAGTACGGGCTGCGCATCGGCCGCTGGCGGCGCGGTCTGCCCGCCGACCCATCCATGCCCCGATTGCTGATCCAGGACCAGGCTGTCGAGGAAGCGGCGCGGGGACGTTTCCCACACGTCCACGACCTCGGGCGGGAATGGTGGGAGTGGCAAGGCACCCCGGTGGTCTCGGCGGTGTGGGTACGCCGCCGGGACCTGGCGGACGACGCGCTGGAACCGCTGCGCGCCGGCCTGGCGGCCTCCTTGTCCCGATATGCCAGCCAACCGGACCTGGCCATCGAACGCCATTGCGCGCGCCACGGCGTGGCCTCGGCCCCCGCGGCGCTGCGCGCGCTGCTCGGCAATTTCGAGTTCGAACTGGGCGAGGCCGCCGAAGCGGGCATACGCCGCATGGCCCAGGTCCTGCCCCCCGCCGTGGCCCTGGAAACCTGAGATCCCCGCCCGTCCTTCATCCATCCAAAAACAGGAGACATCCATGCCCTGCCTTTCGCACCGTTCCGCGCCGCGGCGGCGCACGCTGTTCGCCTTCGCCGTCCTGTCGGGCGGCCTGCTCGCCACGGGAATGACGCGCGGCGCCGACGCCCCCTGGCCCACCCAGCCGGTCAAGCTCATCGTGGGCTTTCCCGCCGGCACCTCGCCCGACACGGTGGCCCGACTGATCGCCGAGCCGCTGTCTCAGAAGCTGGGCAAGCCGGTCATCGTCGAGAACAAACCCGGCGCCGCCGGCAACATCGGCGTCGACCTGGTCGCGCGAGCCACCGACGGCCATACCTTCGGCGTGACCGCCCACGGTCCGCTGACCACCTCGGCCCTGCTCTATCCCAACCTGCCCTACGACGTCGCCCGGGACCTGCAGCCGCTGTCCCTGGCCGCGGTCAGCCCGCAGATCCTGGTCATCGATCCCAAGCTGCCCTATGCCACGCTGCGCGAGCTGGTGGACGACGCGCGCGCCCACCACAAGGAGATCTCGTACGGGTCGGTGGGTGTGGGTTCGGGCTCGCACCTGACGGGCGAACTGTTCGCGCAGGAAACCGGCATCCGGATGATGCACGTCCCCTACCAGGGCTTCCCGCAGGTCACCATGGCCGTGATGAGCGGACAGATCCAGGCGGGGTTCATGGCGCCCTCGGGGGCCATCGAACAGGCCAAGGCGGGCAAGGTGCGCGTACTGGGCGTCACGTCGGCGCAGCCTTCGCCGCTGGCGCCGGGGGTGCCGACCGTCGCCCAGGCCGCGGGCCTGCCGGGCTTTGCCGCGGAGCTGTGGATAGGCGCCTACGCGCCGCGCGCCACGCCGGCACCGGTGGCGGCCATGCTGGCGAAAGAGATCAACGCCATCCTGCGGTCGGCCCCGGTGCGGGCCAAGCTGGCGGCGCAGGGCTGGGACGCCACGGGCGGCTCGCCAGCCGAGATGGCGGCGCGCATCGAGACCGACACGCGCCGCTGGGGCGGGGTGATCAAGCGGCTGGGACTCAAGCTGGAATAGCGGCGCGCAGGCGCCGCGGCATTCGCTTTGCCGGCCTACATCCCGCTCGCGCGCCAGGCGCCGTTCTCCTGCTTGCAGAACCAGAACCCCCAGTTCTCCTTCGCCGTTCCCTGCGCGACGTCGGCCGCCAGGAAGCGGCAGGTCTGGCCCTTGCTGGTGCGAGTGGTGTTCTTCGGCGCCAGCGTGACGCTGACGGGCACCTGGCGCGACCGCTCGGCCTTGCTGGTCCAGGTCGCCTGCTGGCCATCGGCCACGTCGTTCAGGACGCGTCCCACCTCGGTCGAGAACGCGGGGACCTGGGCCTTGGGTATACGCACCAGGATGGACTGGTTCAGGAAGCTGAGATTGGCGGCGTAGGCCGTGCCCGCCGAGGCGGCCAGCAACAGCGTGGCGGCAAGGAATTGCTTGCGCATGAAAGAGATCTCCGGGTCTGGACGTGACGGCAATGATATCGGTTAAGCCGCACGGCGGGTTATGATTGCGGCATTATGCTTTCAAATCAACGACTTGGCGGCTGGGCGCTGTGTGTCGCGCCCATGATCGACTGGACCGACCGCCATTGCCGCTACTTCCACCGGCTGCTGTCCCCGCATGCCCGCCTGTACACCGAGATGATCGCCACCGGCGCGATTCTCTACGGGGACGCGGCCCGGCACCTGGATTTCGACAACAGCGAACATCCGGTCGCGCTGCAATTGGGCGGCAACGAACCGGAGGCCCTGGCGCGCGCGGCCCGGGCCGGCCAGGACTGGGGCTACGACGAAATCAACCTGAACTGCGGCTGTCCGTCGGACCGGGTGCAGAAAGGCGCGTTCGGCGCCTGCCTGATGTCCACGCCGGCGCTGGTGGCCGATTGCGTCAAGGCCATGCGCGACGCGGTCGATATCCCGGTCACGGTCAAGCACCGCATCGGCCTGGACTACGACGAGTCCTACGGCTTCGTGCGCGACTTCGTCGGCACCGTGCACGAGGCGGGCTGCGAGGTCTTCATCGTCCACGCCCGCAACGCCGTGCTCAAGGGCCTGTCGCCCAAGGAAAACCGCGAAATTCCGCCGCTGCGCTACGACGTGGCGCGCCAGCTCAAGCGCGACTTCCCGCGGACCCTGATCGTGCTCAACGGCGGCCTGACGGACCCCGGCGACACGCTGGCGCACGTCGGCCAAGGCGGCGGCGAGCTGGACGGCGTCATGCTCGGGCGCGAGGCCTATCACCGGCCTCGCGTGCTGTCCGAGCTGTCCCGCCGGCTGTGGCCGGAAACCCCCATTCCCGGCGACGAAGCCGTGGTGCGGGCGATGATGGACTACGCCGGCCGGCAGGTGGCCGGCGGAGTGCCGCTGCGCTCGGTGGTCCGCCACATGCTGGGCCTGTTCAACACGCAGGGCGGGGCCCGCCGCTGGCGCCAGATGCTTTCCGACAACCGCCTGCTGGCCGCCAATGATCCCGCCCTGATCGACGCCGCCTGGCAGGTCGTGGCCAACGCGGCCGAACGCCGCGCCGCCTGAGCATCCGGCGCCGAACAACCGCCGCTATCCCCCGTTATTCGCGCTTTCGGCGCGGCCGTGCCCCGTCCATACTGCTGGACAGGTACGGCCCGCGTCCGTGCCCGCCCAGGGGAGGTCATGGCCCAGATCGTATGCGTGCTGGGAAACAAGGGAGGTACCGGCAAGACCACGCTGTCGCACATGATCTCGCACGGCATGGCGCTGCTGGGCAAGCGCGTGGTGTGCGTGCTGACCGATCTCGAGCGTGAACGCCTGTCCAAGGAAAACCGGCTCTACCTGCCTTTCGACGCGCGCGACGCCGGCAACCTGGTCAAGGTCGTCGCCACGCTGAACGACGTGGGCGACTGGTTCGGCGTCATCGACGGTGGCGGCAACCGTTCGGACACCGACAGCCATCTCGCGAACCTGGCCGATCTGGTCCTGCTGCCCTTCCGCGACTCTCACGAAGACATGCGCACCGTGCTGCGCGACCTGGAGTGGATGCCGCGCGCCTGGGGGCTGCCCTCGCAATGGCCGGCGGACCCGGCGGCCCATCGCATGGCGCAGGCCGCTACCGACGAGCTGCTGGGCGCCTTCGGCCATCGGCTGCTGGACCCTATCCCCCACCTCGCGGCAACCAAGCTGTTGCTGCAGGACCGCATCCCGGCCACGCTTCCCTGGCAGCTCACCAATGCCTGCGTGGAGCTGGCCATGCAGGTGTTCGAACTGCTGGACATTCAGTACGAAAGTCCGGAGGCCTTCGCCGCGCCGCGGTAGAAGCCGCGGCACGCAAGTTGCTGGACTCGTCGGCCCGTTTCTTTTTCATGGGAGAACGACGATGCCAGGCAAATCCAATCCGCAGACCCTGCCCCCTCAGCAGCAACCCCGGCAACCCGGCATGCAGGAAGACATGCATCCGGAGCCCAGGACGACACGGCCGGACTACCGGGCCTCGGGCAAGCTGGAGGGCCGCTGCGCCATCGTCACCGGCGGCGACAGCGGCATCGGGCGCGCCGTGGCGGTGGCCTTCGCCAAGGAAGGCGCGGACATCCTCTTCACCTACCTGGACGAGACCGCCGACGCCGAGGAAACCCGCCGGCTGGTGACCCAGGCCGGACGCCGTTGCGTGGGAATGGCGGGGGACATCGGCAGCGAATCGCACTGCCGGGAAGTCGTGCGGCGCGCAATGGAAGAGCTCGGCCGCATCGACGTCCTCGTGAACAATGCCGGCGAACAACATCCGCGCAGGGCCTTGGAAAACATCGACAGCGCCCAGCTGGAACGGACCTTCCGCACGAATTTCTTCGGCATGTTCAACCTGACCCGGGAAGCCCTCGCGCACATGATGTCCGGCGGTGCCATCATCAACACCACGTCCGTCACCGCCTATCGCGGCAGTTCGCATCTGATCGACTACGCCGCCACCAAGGGAGCGATCGTCGCCTTCACCCGTTCACTGTCGTCGGCCGTGGTCGAGCGTGGCATCCGCGTCAACGCGGTGGCGCCCGGGCCGATCTGGACCCCGCTGATCCCCGCCTCGTTCAGTGCCGAGGAGGTCTCGACCTTCGGGTCCAAGGTTCCCATGAAGCGGCCCGGCCAGCCGGAGGAAGTGGCTCCCTGCTACGTATTCCTCGCGTCGGACGACGCCAGCTACATGACTGGCCAGGTGCTGCACCCCAACGGTGGGGAAATCATCAACGGCTAGACCGTATCAGCGCGCGCTGGCGAACATGTTCATCAGCGCGTCGAAGCTGCTGGCGCCGCGGGTGGAAAAGACGAAGCACTCCCCGTCGTGGTACTCCGAGGCGCGCATGCTCTCGGCCAGGCGCTCGGCGTCCTCGATGGCCTCGTTCCAGGTACCGCGTATCAACGGGCAGTATTTGAGCCGGCTGTCGAGCATGTCCTTGCCGGAGCGGGCCTTCACCTCGACATAACCCCGGAACTGTCCCTCCGGCAGATCGTGCACCCGGGACTTCAGGAAATATTGAACGGCGGCGTGTTCGACGACTTGGTTCATGGCTGGCCTCCGAGAGTCCGTCTTTCGATCCTAGACCATTGGAGTGCAGGATTTACGAAGAGGTCCGCCGCGCTATCAAAAGTTTACATTCGTGCCATTCTTGTGGCGACTGGCACCACATCGGCAACAAATTCGAGGCCGCAGGCGCGCGGCTGCCGGTATGATGGATGTTTCGTCGCCGCGTTGTTCCCGCACGCCCCATGAGGTCTCGCCTTGCCGTTTTCGCCCTGCTGCTCGCGGCGGGCAGCGCCTGCGCGGCCGATCCGGCGGACAGCGCGCCGGCCGTGCCCGATACGCAGTGGGCGGCCAGCTTCGCCGCGTTCGATCAGGCCGACCGCCTGCATGCGCCGGCTCCCGGCGGCATCCTGTTCATAGGCAGTTCGTCCATACGCCTGTGGAACGATCTGGAAACCCGGTTCAAGGATCTCCCCGTCCTCAAGCGCGGCTTCGGCGGTTCGCGCATGATCGACTGCGCCCGCCACCTGACGCGGCTGGTCGTTCCCTACCAGCCCCGCATCGTCCTCGTCTACGCCGGCGACAACGACCTGGCCGAGGGCCGGTCGCCCGGCCAGATCCTGGACAGCTTCAAGGTCTTCGTCGAAGGCGTGCGCCATGCCCTGCCCGATACCCGGATCGCCTACATCTCGATCAAGCCGAGCCCGGCGCGCTACTCGCTGATTCCGCAGGCACGCGCCACCAACGCGCTCATCAAGGCCTACACGCAAAGCGTGCCCAACGCCGACTACATCGATGTCTTCACCCCCATGCTGACGTCCGAGGGCATGCCCAGGGCCGAGCTGTTCCGCGACGACGCCTTGCATCTGAACGACGCCGGCTACGCGCTCTGGACGTCGGTCATCGCGAGCCACGTGCGCTAGGCGCGTCCCTAGCCCTGCCCCGCCTCCACGCTCAGCGTCGTCCCTGAGCCGCCCGTACGCGCCGCCGGCGCCGCCCGCCGGCCCTGCCCGGACCTCGGCCCCGAGCCGAACATGCGCACCAGCCGGGCCACGGCGTACATGGCGGCGATGCTGAGCGCGAACATCAGCGGATCGAACCACGGCGGCCTGCCCGGATGGCTTTCGCCCACCACGGCCAGCGCCACCAGGACGATGACCAGATGGGCGCAGAAGACCGGCAGCGACGCGGCGCCCAGCGTTTCCAGCAGCCGCAGGCGGGGCAGATGACGGGTCAGCCAGCCGCCGTAGTGCAGCAGCACCACGACCAGCGCCAGGAAGTCGAGCAGCCGCAGCGGCCCGACGTGCCACTTGTCGAACCACAGGTTGAGCGGATCGTTCTGGGGAAAAGGTTCCAGCCCGGTCATGTGGCGCCAGACGAAGAACAGTATCGCGATACCCACCGCTGCCTTGACCAGCCATGACGGGAAGACGATGCGGCGCTCGGACGGCACCCGCGCATGGTAGGCCCCCAGGCACAGGCCCAGCACCCACAGCAGTTGCCAGGCGAAGGTCTCGAAGGAGCCGGTCTCGCGGAACGGCACCGGCAGGCCGGTCGCCGCCACCAGCGCGTCGTACAGCACGCGCGACAGGCCGAACTGGGCGGCGCCCCACAGCGCGATGCTGGCCGCCATCACGGTTTTCCATCCCCCTTGCAGGACATGGCTCAGGATCCACGGGCTCGCCAGCATGAAGACGATGTAGACCGGCAGGATATCCAGCAGCGGCGGGTTGTAGATCATCAACAGTCCGGTCCATAGGCCGGTCAGCGGCGCATGCAGATAGAACGACATGAGGTTGTTCGCGGCCGGCTGGTGGAATTTCATGCCCAGCGCGGCAATGACCGTGAACAGGAAGAGCAGGCACGCCGCCTGGCACGCGTAGATAACCAATGCGCGCCGCAGGAACGCGCGGCGCATCGCGGGAATGCCGTCGCGCACGGCGCGCTGGGTGTACACCAGCCCGGCCATGTACGCAGACAGGAAGACGAAGCCTTCCGCGGCCGAGACAAAGCCGAAAGGCTGGCCCGCGGGTATCGCGAACCAGGTAGGCAGATGCGTGGAAGTCATCAGGACCAGCATCAATCCGCGCAGCGCGTCCAGTTCCCAACGGCGGGACGAAACGGGCGGCGGAGCGGGAGCGAAGTTGGAAGTGGTGGACACGGGCGAGGCGGACGCAATCTGGGTCGAGTGTGCATGGACAACATGGAATGCGAACAATTCGTGCTTGTTGCAATCCGATACGGGTAAGCCCCTAATTACTTAACAAAATTAATATTTATCATTGTTAAACAAATCAAACCCGGAAACAGGGAAGGAGACACATGAAACGCATCCTGCTGGCCAGCGCCCTCGGACTGGCCGCCACCGGCGCGCACGCGCAGAACGTCACGCTGTACGGCATTCTCGACACGGGCATCGAATACGTGAACCACGCCAACGCGCAAGGCGACGCGACCTGGCGCATGCCGAGCAACACCGGCGGGCTCATGCCCTCGCGCTGGGGCCTGCGCGGCACGGAAGACCTGGGCAACGGCCTGAAGGCGCTCTTCACCCTGGAGAGCGGCTTCGGCGTGGATACCGGGGTATCGGGCCAGGGCGGCCGCCTGTTCGGCCGCGCGGCGTGGGTCGGGCTGTCGGGCAACTGGGGCACGGTCACGCTGGGCCGCCAGTCCAACATGACCTTCTACGCCCTGCTCGACTCCGACGTCATGGGGCCCGCGGTGTACGGCCTGGGGTCGCTCGACAACTACATCCCCAACACGCGGTCGGACAACGCGATCGGCTATCGCGGCACGTTCTCGGGCCTGACCGTCGGCGCCACCTACAGCTTCGGCCGCGATGCCGCGGCCACCGGCGGTCCGGCCGCCACCAATTGCGCGGGCGAGGTTCCCGGCGACCGCAAGGCCTGCCGCCAGGTCACCGCGCTGCTCAAGTACGACATGGGTCCGGGCGGCATCGCCGCCGCCTACGACCAGATGCGCGGCGGCACCGGCGCCGCCGGCGGCCTCTCCAGCAGCGACACGTCCGACACCCGCACCCTGCTCAACGGCTACTACCGCTTCGGCGACCTGAAGATCGGCGGCGGCTGGATCGGCCGCATCACGCGCGCGGCCACCCGCTCGGAGGCCAACCTGTACTACCTGGGCGTCACGTATGCCCTGTCGTCGGCGTGGACCCTGGACGGCCAGGTGGCCCGCCTGAAGAACAAGACCACCGACGCCCGCTCCACGCTGGCCACGGTGCGCGCAACCTATTCGCTCTCCAAGCGCACGGCGGTCTACGGCCTGGTGGGCTACATGGACAACAACAAAAACGCCAACCTCTCGGTCAGCGGCGGTCAGGCCTTGGCTGGTCTTCCCAACGGCCTGAACCAGACCGGCGTCATGCTGGGCATGCGGCACAGCTTCTGAAGTCCGGGCGGCGCGCAGCCGCCCTGTGTGGTATGTTGTGGCACTGGACCGGGCCGCCCTCGCGGCGGCCCTTTTTTTTGCCGCCGGGCCGCCCCCAGGCAAAAAGCGCCCCCTCGGAGGGCAGCGCCGCCGCGTAGCGGCAAGCGTGGGGGCATTTCTTGCCGCCGGGCCGCCCCGAGGAAAGCCCCCGCGCCCCCGCATCGACTCGCACTCGCCACCACATGCCCAAGACCTCGCCGCGCACCACCACCACGCCGCGACCGGCCAAATCCGACCTGGACCAATCCCGACTCTCCCACCTGCTGGGCTTCCAGACCTCGCTCGCGCACGTCAAGCTGCAAAAGGCCTTCTTCTCGCACATGAAGGACCTGGACCTGCGACCCGTGGAGTTCGCCATCCTGGTGCTGCTGGCCCACAACGACAAGGCCAACCAGCAGAACCTGTGCCGCAGCCTGTCGCTGTCCGCGCCGCGCCTGGCGCTGGTCCTGGACCGGCTCCAAGAGCGCGGACTGCTGTCGCGCGAGCGTAGCGACACCGACCGGCGTGCCCATCACGTGGTGCTGACTCCGGAAGGCCGCCGGCTGGCGCTCGAGGCCGAGCGACTGTCGCACGGCATGGAAGAAACCGTCCTGGCGCCGCTGTCCCAAGGGGAACGGCAGATACTGGGCGAACTGCTGGCCAAGATCGTGCGCGGCGCGCGCGCCTAGCCCTGGCGGCAGCTACCGGCGCGCCCGGGCTTCCAGCACGGCGTATGCGGCCACCGCCGGCACCAGCGGGCACAGGTAGTAGATCGCGCGATACGCCAGCAGCGCGGCCAGGATCTCGTAGGGAGGCAGCGCGCCTGCCAGCAGCGTCAGGAACACGGCCTCCAGCACGCCCAGTCCCGCCGGCACATGCGTCAGCGCCCCGGCCACCGCGCTCAGCAACATCACGCCCAGGATGGTGGGATAGTCGACCCGCCCCCCGATGAAGAGATGGATGATCCATCCCATGATCAGCCAGTTGGCGATCGACATTCCGCCCTGCACGAGCGCCATCCGCCATCCCGGCCACTCGATGGGCACTCCCTTCAGCGTGAAACGGCGGCGTCCCACCCCCGCGCACATCGCCGCATACCCGGCCACCAGCGCCCAGCATGCCACGCCCAGCACGGGCAGCAGGCCCGCCGGTATCCCCCAGCGCGGCGGCACATGCACCGCGCCTGCAAGCAGCAGGGCTCCCAGCAGGATCAGGTAGCCCAGCCAGTTGCTCAATACGCTCAGCGCATAGATCTTGGTGATGTCGGGCGCCGCCAGCCCCAGGCGGGAATACAGCCGGTAGCGAAAGGCGATGCCGCCGATCAGCGCTCCCATGTTCAGGGTGAAGGCATAGCAGATTCCCGCCACCACCGCGACCTGGGCCGGACGCAACGGGCTGCCCACGTAGCGCCTGCCGAGCTGGTCGAAACCGCCGAACAGGAGATGGCTGACCACGGTCAGGCCCGCCGCCGCGGCCAGGGTCCACCCCGTGTAGGCCTTGAGCGCTTGCAGCACCTTGCTCCAGTCGATCTTGGTGACCTGTTCGGCCAGCAGCAGCACCACCACGGCGATGAAGAGCAGCGTGAGCGCGTGCCGGCCCCACCACCACCACGAGCGGCGGCGGCTTCGGGTGCGGGACGGTGTGCAGCTTCTATCCGGTTTGGCGAGAGTGGGCATCGGGTGGCTCGGCCTGGCCCCGCGGGGGCGCCTCGACCTTCTCCAGTTTGGGGGTGTGCGCGGGCAGCCAACCCGCCCAGGCGGGAAAGCGCCGCAGGAAATGGAAGGCCAGGAACGACGCCGCCGCCCGCCATATCGGCCGCCGGTGCGACGCAACGGCCTTCACTTCGCGGCAATGCCTACTGACCAGCGCATCCAGCCGCTCGCGCAACACCTGGTTGAACCGCTGGTCGCGGATGACGAGATTGGCTTCGAGGTTCAACGACAGGCTCAGCGGATCGAGATTGCTCGACCCCACGGTGGACCAGTCGTCATCGGCCACGGCCACCTTGCCATGCAGCGGCCGCTCGCAATACTCATAGATCTTCACGCCGGCATCCAGCAGGTAGTCGTGCAGCATGCGCGCGCCCACCTTGACGATGGGCATGTCGGGCTCTCCTTGCAGGATCAACCGCACGCGCACGCCGCGGCGCGCGGCATGGCGCAGGTCGCGCAGCAGGCGGTAGCCGGGAAAGAAATACGCGTTGGCGATCGTCAGGTCGCGGCGGGCCGCACGGATGGCGATGCGGTAGTGCTGCTCGATGTCCGTCCGGTGCGCATCGTTGTCGCGCACCACGAACAGGCATTCCGCGTCGCCGGCGCGTTCGGCATCCGTGCCCGGCCGGGCGTCCGGGTGGCCGCGCCTGACCTCTCCCGTGCGCACGAAGCTGCGCAGGCGCGCGACGATGGGGCCACGCACCTCGATGGCATAGTCCTGTTTGGCGCTCGGGCCGAAATCCGCCAGATGATCGGCCGAGAAATTGATGCCGCCGACGAAGGCCGTCTCGCCGTCGACGATCAGCAGCTTGCGATGCATGCGCCGGAAGACATTGGTGCGCATGCCCAGCAGCTTGGGACGCGGGTCGAACACGCGGAAATGCACGCCGGCTGCGATCAGGTCCGCCAGGAACGCCTCCGACAGGTCCACCGAACCGTAGCCGTCCACCAGCACGGATACGAAGACGCCGCGCCTGGCGGCATCCAGCAGCACCTCGCGCAGCGCCAGTCCGACCTTGTCCTCGAACAGGATGAAGGTCTCGAGCAGCACCTCGCGGCGGGCCCCTCGGATGACCTCGAACACGCGGGGAAAGAAGGCTTCGCCGTTCTCCAGCAGCGACACCGCGTTGCCCGGCATCCATTGCGTGCTGGCGGGGGGCCGGCGCGGGCCGCGCTGGCGGCCGCCGCTGCCACGGGCCGGCCCGCTCATAGCACGATCTCCGCCGCCAGTGGCGCGTGGTCCGACAGCGACGTCCAGGGCCGGCGCCCCAGGGGCATGGGCCAGTGGTCGCGCGCGCCGCGCACGTAGATCCGATCGAGCGGCAGCACCGGACACCACGCGGGAAAGGTGGGCACCAGCCGCCCGCTCGCGTGGGCGTGCACCTCGCGCAAACCTGCGCAGCCGTTCAGCACCCTGCCTGCGCGGCGGCGCCAGTCATTGAAATCGCCGGCCACCACCAGCGGCGCGTCGGCGGGAATCTCCTTCTCCACCAGGTGGCACAGCAGTTGCAACTGGCGCACGCGATGGCGCTCCTGCAACCCGAGATGGACGCATATCGCGTGGATGTCTGCTGCCGTGCCGGGCGCCCGGACCACGCAATGCAAGAGGCCGCGCCGCTCCGGCCCGCTGATGGAAACGTCGCGGTTCTCGTAGTGGACGATGGGAAACTTGGACAGCACCGCGTTGCCATGGTGGCCGTCCGGATAAACGGCGTTGCGTCCATAGGCGAAGTCCGTCCAGATGGTGTCCGCCAGGAATTCGTACTGGGGGGTCGCGGGCCAATCGGCGAACCGCAGCGAATGGCGGGCATGCGTGCCCAGCACTTCCTGCAGGAACACCATGTCGGCCGACACGCTGCGCACCGCCTCCCGCAGGTCATGCAGGATGAAGCGGCGATTGAAAAAATTGAATCCCTTGTGGACATTCACGGTCAGGACGCGGAACGTCAGCCCGTCCGGGCCGCCTTGCCTCTTGCCATCGATCTCGGTGTTCATGCGGCCCGCTGCCGCAAGAAGCGTTCCCGCCCTGTGCGAGCCTCTTTCTAGGGGACCCTAGTCCAGCGACAGCCATTGCCGCCCGTCGCGGGCCAGCAGCACGTCGGCCTGCACGGGCCCCTGGCTGCCGGCGCGGTAGGGATGGATCTCGCCGCCGTCCTCCCAGGCCTGCAGGAACGGCATGACCGCCTCCCAGCCCAGTTCGATGTCGGCGGCGCGCTGGAACAGGGTCGCGTCGCCCACCATGCAGTCGTAGATCAGGGTCTCGTAGCCCGAGCTGTGCCCCGTCATGAAATGATCCGCGTAGCGGAAATCCATGCTGACGGGCGCGATGCGTATCTTCGATCCCGGCACCTTGGCCTTCATGTGGAAGAACAGCCCTTCGTCGGGCTGGATCTGCAGCACCAGGGAGTTGGAGGGCGGCTTTTCCTGCGCGTTCTGGCGGAACAGCGCATGGCCGGCATCCTTGAAGGCAATGACGATCTGCGTCTGGCGCCGCGCCAGCGCCTTGCCGGTGCGCAGGTAGAACGGCACGCCTCCCCAGCGCCAGTTGTCGATACCCAGTTTGAGGGCCACGTAGGTCTCGGTCCGGCTATCCGGAGCGACGCCCTCTTCCTCGCGATAGCCGCGCATGGGCTGGCCGCCCACCAGGCCCGCGCGGTACTGTCCGCGCACGCTGTTCTGCAGCGCCTCGGCCGGCGTCTGGATACGGATGGCGTCCAGCAGCTTTTCCTTCTCGGTGCGCACGGCGTCGGCATCGAAGGAGTTGGGCGGCTCCATCGCCACCATGGCCAGCAGCTGGAACAGGTGGTTGGGCACCATGTCGCGCAGCGCTCCGGTCTGCTCGTAGAACTGCGACCGCCGCTCCACGCCTATCGCCTCGGCCGCCGTGATCTGGACATGATCGATGTACAGCCGGTTCCAGTTGCTTTCGAACACGCTGTTGGCGAAGCGGGAAACCAGGATGTTCTGCACCGTCTCCTTGCCCAGGAAATGGTCGATGCGGAAGATCTGGTTCTCGTGCACGACCCGCGTCAGCTGCTTGTTCAGCTCGCGCGCCGAGGGCAGGTCGCGGCCGAACGGCTTCTCGATCACCACGCGGCGCCAGCGGCCGTGTCCCTGCTTCAACAGTCCGGCATCGTGCAGGTGGCGCGCGATGGACTGGAAGAACGTGGGCGCGGTGGCGAAATAGAAGATGACGCCGCCCGGCTCGGGCGCCAGCATCGTGGCGAGCTGGGCGTAGGTCTGCTCGCCCTCGAAATCGCCCATCAGGAAGGACGTGCGGCCCATCAGCCAGTCCCAGGCCTGGACGTCGAAGCTGGCCGAGGCCTGCCCGCCCCGCGAGGCGACGACCTGGTCCATGGAATGCTTCAATCCGCGCCGGAACTCGTCGTCGTCCAGCTTGCGGTGGCCGACGCCGATCACGCGGAAATCGGAATTCAGCAGGTTGAAGCGCGCCAGGTTGTACAGCGCCGGCACCAGCAGGCGGCCGGTCATGTCACCGGTCGCGCCGAAGATGACCAGGGTACAACGCGGGGCAGGCTGCAACGCCATCGGCGCCTGCCTGTTCATCGGGGAATCCATCGCTTGCCGCCTCCAGGACATGGCCCGATTATGGCGGCGGCGATGCGGCGTCGCAACACGGCCGGGCCGCGCGCTCACATCTGGTCACGCCCTGCCCCGGGCCGCGTCGCGCTGCCCGTCGCCCGCCAGGATGCCGCCCTGGATGCGCTTGCGGATCAGGTCGATGGTGGCCTGGGCCAGGCGCGTCAGCGGCCGCTGCGACACCGTCGCGATCACCAGCTGGCTGGTCAGCGACGGCGAGACGATGCGGGACGCGTGCAGGTTCGGACGATGGGCGCGGCCGTAGATGGCGTTGCGCGACAGGACCGCGTAGCCCATGCCCCGGTCCACCAGGTCCAGCAGGGATTCGATCGCATCCACTTCCAGCGAGACCGACAAGGGCACGCCCAGGCGCGCGCACTGCACGTCCAGCAGATTGCGGATGGCGTTGGGCTGCCCCGGCGTGATCAACGGATAATTCGCCAGCTCGCGCATCTTGACGCTGGCCGGCATGGGTTTGCCGTCCAGCCCCCGGCTGCCGATCAGATAGAGGTCCTCGGACCAAACATGCTCGTAGGCCGCCTGCTGCGTGACGGGCGGGTTGTACAACAGCGCGAAATCCAGGCGGCCCAGCAGCAGCCACTCGTACATGGACACCGTCAGAGCCTCGACCACGCCCAGCGAGGCCCGCGGGAACTCGGCACGGAAATCGCTGACCAGGTCCACCGTCAGCGACTTGCCGACGCTGGGGGGCATGCCGACCACGACCTTGCCGGCCGGCGAGCCGCGCAAGTCCTCGATCTCCTGCCTGGCCAGGCGCACCTGGTGCAGGATGCCGCGGCCCCGCTCCAGCAGCCGCTTGCCGGCGTCGGTGGGTATGACGCCCCGACCATTGCGTTCGAGCAGGTGCTCCTTGAGTTCGACCTCGAGCTGCCGGACGTGGCGGCTGACCACGGGTTGCGATAGATTGAGGGTGATCGCGGCCCGGGTGACGCTGCCGAACTCGACGACCCGGACGAAGCACTCGAGTTGTTTCAAGTCCATGGAAAGCCCCGATTCATGTTTTTTAAGCATAACAGCTAGTTCTGATTTGTGGTTTCCAATGGGGATTTCCGGGTCAAAATGGCAAGCTGACTGGATGGCGTCCGTGGCGCCATCCATGACCAGAAGGCGGGCAGGCGACCCGTCGCCACCCCCTCCAACGATTTGAGGACGACAATGATCCGTACCCTGCTCGCGCGCCTGTGTCTCGGCGCCACCGCCACCCTGGTCGCCGCCGGCGCCCAGGCCCAGGAATTCCCCACCAAGCCGCTGCGCCTGATCGTGCCCTTCGGGCCCGGCGGCGTGGCCGACGTCACCGCCCGCATCGTCGCCCAGGGCCTGGCCGAGAAGTTCGGCAAGCCCGTCGTGGTCGAGAACATGCCCAGCGCCGGCGGCATCACCGGCGCCGTCACCGTGACGCGCGCGACGCCCGACGGACACACGCTCTTCCTGGTCAGCAACCAGCAGGCCGTCAGCCCGTCGCTGTTCAAGTCGCTGCCCTACGATCCGGTCAAGCAGCTCGCCATGGTCTCCATGGTCGGCTCGTTCGACATCGTCATGGCCGTGGACCAGAGCAGCCCGCTGCACACCGTCGCCGACGCCATCGCCGCGGCCAAGAAGGACCCGCAGCACTTCAACCTGGGCACCATCGGCGTCGGCAGCACCCAGCACCTGTCGGCCGAGATGTTCCGCTCCATGGCCGGCCTGGACGTCCCCACCATTCCGTTCAAGTCCAGCGGCGAGGTCCTGAGCGCCGTCAAGGGCAAGAGCGTGCAGGTCATGTTCGAGACGGTGCCTGCCGTCATCGGCAACATCAAGGGCGGCAGCCTGCGCGTGCTGGGCGTGGGCTCGGTCAAGCGCGGCCAGTTGTTCCCCGACACCCCGACCATCGCCGAAACCGTGCCGGGCTACACGGCCGTATCGTGGAACGGCTTCGCCGCGCCCGCCGGCACGCCGCCCGCCATCGTCGACAAGCTGAACGCCGCCGTGCGCGAAGTGGTCAAGGATCCGGCCATCAACAAGAAGCTGGTCGAGGTCGGCATGATTCCGCAGACGAACACGCCCAAGGAATTCCAGGACTTCCTGGTGGCCGAGATCGCGAAGTGGAGCAAGGTGATCGATACGGCAAAAATAGAAAAACAGTAGTCCCCCCCCTACGCGCTTACGCGCGCCCCCCAGGGGGCGAAACTGGCGGACCGGCGGAGCCGGATCCGCGGTTTCCTGGGGTACCAATGGGCTGGCGATGACTGGCGTTTTGTTGGCAGGGCTGGCTGGTAGTGGTGGACACGATGCGACGTGTTGCTTAACGGTTGGAGAAAAGAATGCTGGGTGTAGTCGTACGAAAGAAACCGGCGCTGCCCGAGGGCGCGGCGGAGAAGCTGGCTGCGCAGGGCGTGGCCACGGTGCATGAGGCCCAGGGGCGCAGCGTCGGCCTGATGCGGCCTTATATGCGTCCGATCTACGCGGGCGCGTCGATTGCCGGGCCGGCGGTGACGGTGCTGGCGCAACCGGGCGACAACTGGATGCTGCACGTCGCGGTCGAGCAGTGCTCGCCGGGCGACATCCTGGTCGTGGCCTGCACCACCGAGAACGCCGACGGCATGTTCGGCGACCTGCTCGCCACCTCGCTCAAGGCGCGCGGCGTGCGCGGCCTGGTGATCGACGCCGGCGTGCGCGACGTGGCCACCCTGACCGCGATGGGCTTCCCCGTCTGGTCCAAGGCCATCAATGCCCGCGGCACCGTCAAGGCCACCATCGGCTCGGTCAACGTGCCCATTGTCTGCGGCGGCGCGCTGGTCCATCCCGGCGATGCCATCGTGGCCGACGACGACGGCGTGGCCATCGTGCCCAACGCCCAGGTCGCCACCGTCATCCAGAAGGCCGACAAGCGCGTGCAGGAAGAGGAAGGCAAGCGCGCCCGCCTGGCCGCCGGCGAGCTCGGCCTGGACATCTACAACATGCGACCCAGGCTGGCCGAGGCCGGCCTGCGCTATGTCGACTCGCTGGACGAACTGAACGGCTGAGACCGCCCCCTGGGGGAGACCCGTCTCCAACGGACCTCGCCGCGGCCTGCCGCGGCAGTCCCCGAACCTGAAGCTGAACCATGAAAACCTGCGCCGCACCCGATCCGAATCCAGTCAAACCGCGCGAGGCCCTGCCGGCCGGCGCGTGCGATGCCCACTGCCACGTCTTCGGCCCCGCCGACAAGTTCCCGTACGCGCCCGACCGCAGCTACACGCCGCCCGACGCGCCCTTCGAGCGCCTGCGCCAGTTGCATGACTTCCTGGGCCTGGACCGCGCGGTGATCGTTCAGGCCAGTTGCCACGGCGACGACAACAGCGCCATGCTCGACGCCATCGCCCGCAGCGAAGGCCGCTACCTGGGCGTGGCCATCGTCAACGGCTCCGAGACCGACGAACAACTGGCCGACATGGACGCCGGCGGCGTGCGCGCGGTGCGCTTCAATTTCGTGCAGCACCTGGGCGGCGCGCCCGACCTGGAAATCTTCGACAAGACCATCGAGCGCCTGGACGGCCTGGGCTGGCACGTCGTGCTGCACCTGGACGCTCAGGACATCCTGACCTACAGCGATCGCATCAATCGCATCAACGTGCCCTTCGTGATCGACCACATGGGCCGCGTGCAGGCCGCCAAGGGCCTGGACCAGGAGCCCTTCCGCGCGCTGCTGGAACTGATGAAGAACCCGCTGGCCTGGGTCAAGGTTTGCGGCGGCGAGCGCGTGTCCGTGGGCAAGCGCCCCTTCGCCGATGCCGCGCCCTTCGCCGCCCGGCTGATCGAAGCCGCGCCGGACCGCGTGCTGTGGGGCACCGACTGGCCGCACCCGAACATCTCGAAGGACATGCCCAACGACGGCGAGCTGGTCGACCTGATGCTGGACTTCTGCCCGGATCCCGCCCTGCGCCGCAAGCTGCTGGTCGAGAATCCCGAGAAACTCTACCGCTTCAAGCCGCTGGCCTGACCGCCGCGCACTGGCTGACGACGCTTTACCCCCGGCCCCGGACGTGCGGACTTCGCGCCCCGGGGCCATTCATTTGGGCGGCCGCCTAGGCCGCCGCCCCGATCCGTTCCACCACCGCGGCCAGCGCCATGGCCTCCTTGATCACCACCGGAAACGATCCCCAGGCCCAGGCGGCGCGCAGCGGCGCGAACACGTTGGAGATGCGCACCGCCTCGTCTTGGTTGCCGGCCCGCAGCGCGTCGTACATGCGCACCATCAGCTCGGGAAAGACGTTGGCCGCCGGCGAGATCGTGCCCTGCCCGCCATGGAACATCATGGCCAGCGCCACGGTATCGCGCCCGGAGAACAGCAGCGCGGGGCGCGGCGCGGTCAACAGGTACTCCACCGACTGCGTCAGGTCGCCGCTGGAGTCCTTCATGCCCACGATGTTCTCCGCGGCGCGCATGCAGCGCGCCAGCGTCGCCGGCAGCACGTTCACGCTGGTGCGCGGCGGATTGTTGTACAGCATGACCGGCAGCCGGGTGGCGCGCGCGACCGCGGTGTAGTGCTCGACCAGCTCGTCCTGCGACGGCTGCGCGAAATACGGCGTGATGACCAGCGCCAGGTCCACGCCCAGGGCTTCGGCGGCCTTGGTCAGTTCGATGGACTTGCGCGTGGTCGCGCCGCCCGTGCCGGCATACAGCGGCACGCGGCCGTCGATGGCCTGCATCGACAGCTCCAGCAGCCGGATGTGCTCGTCGGTGTCCAGCGCGAAGAACTCGCCCTGGCTGCCGGCCACCGAGATGCCATGCACCCCGGCCCGGATATACCCGTCGATCAGTTCGCCCACCCTCGCCTCGTCCAGGCGGTGGTTCGCGGGTGAAGGGCGTGGCCATGGCCGGCACGACGCCGTGGAATTTCGAAATCTGCATGTGTACTCCCGTATAGGACGATGTCAGTAGCCGACGCCCATGAGCCGGCCCAGGCGGCCGACGTATTGCCCGAAAGCGGCTTGTTCCTTGGTGGTGCGCGGGTCGCGCGGACGCGGCAGGTCTATCCGCATGTCCTCGACGATGCGCCCCGGACTCTCGCTCATGACCAGCACCCGGTCGGACAGGAAAACGGCCTCCGCGATGCTGTGCGTGATCAGCAGCACCGTCTGCCGCATCTCCTGCCAGAGCCGCAGCAGCTCGACGTTCAACTGGTCGCGCGTGAGCGCGTCCAGCGCGCCGAAGGGTTCATCCAGCAGCAGCACCTTGGGATGCGTGATCAGGATCTGCCCCAGCGCCGCGCGCTGGCGCATGCCGCCCGACAGTTGGTGCGGATGGTTGCGGCGGAACCGCTCCAGCTTGAGCACCGGCAGGATCTGCTCCACGCGGCGGTCGATCTCGGCGGGCGCCACGCCCGCCACCTCGGCCGCCAGCCGGATGTTGGCCTCCACCGTTTCCCACGGCAGCATGTTGTGGGTCTGGAACACCACGCCCACGTCGCTGGACATGCGCGTCTGGGAATGCCCGAACACCCGGATCTCGCCTCCCGCGTCGGGCTGGATCAGGCCCGCGACGATGCGCAGCAGCGTGCTCTTGCCGCAGCCGCTCGGCCCCAGGATGGACACGAACTCCCCGCGCGCGATGGAGAAATCGACCTGGTCGAGCGCCCGCACGGCGTTGCGCGAACGAAAGGTCTTGGCGGTCCGCTCGACCTGGACGGCGGTCTCGATCCGCACCGCTCCCGCATCCCCGCCCGTCATGGCCGCGGCTCTCACTTGCGCGCCCCGACCCAACCCCCTTCCGAGATGTCGAACACGACGCCGTCCAGGTCGTCGACCCAGAAGCCGAAGTGATGGGTGCCCACCCAATCCTTGCCCCGGTCGCGGCCGGCGGCATCGTCGGTCTTGTAGTTGAGCAGCGCGAGGCAGATCGTGCCGTCCGACAGGTACACGCCATCGGCCAGCGGCGAATGCGTGGGTTCGACGATCTCCAGCCCGAATACCTCGCTGTAGAACTTGGCGGCCTTCTCGGGATCGGGAACGGCAAGGGCGATGTGACGTAGCTTGGCCATGCGAAATGCTCCTGAAAGATGTGAGATGGACGCGAGGCTCAGAAGCCTCGCCACCAGATGCGCTTGGCCGCCAGTTCGACCAAGAGATACAGCAGGCCGGCCACGGCCGAGACGACGATGAGCGCGGCGAACAGATAGTCGGTGCGGCCATTGGCGTTGGCCTCGAGTATCAGGTGGCCCAGGCCGCTGTCCGAGCCCACGAACTCGCCCACGATGGCGCCGATGACCGCCAGCGGCATGGCCGAGCGGCACCCGTCCATGATGGAGGGCAGCGCCGCCGGCACGTACAGGCGGCGGAACGTGGTCCAGGCCGGCGCGCGTATGGCCTTGAAGTGCTCGATCAGGTGGGCGGGCGTGCCGGCCAGTCCCCCCATGGTCGCGATCACGACCGGGAAGAAAGCGAACAGGAAGGCCATCAGGATCTTGGACGCCGACCCGTAGCCGAACCAGATCACCATCAGCGGCGCCAGCGCGATCTTGGGCAGCCCCTGGAACACCACGACCAGCGGATACAGCGCCCGCCGCAGCAGCGGCATCGCATGGATGGCCAGCCCCAGCGCGATGCCGCCGATGACCGCCATCGCGAAGCCGGCCAGCACTTCCTGGGTCGTGACCCAGGATTACAGGACCAGCGCGGCGCGATTGGCCCACAGGCTTTCCAGCACCTTGGAAAGCGGCGGCAACAGGTAGGGCTTGATGCCGAACATGTCGACGGCCCGCTCCCACAGTAGCGCCAGCATCAGGCAGAGCACGGCGGGATCGATCACGCGGCGCCAGGCATCGCCGGATGGCAGCAGCCGCAGCGCGCGCCGTCCGGCCGCGGGCAGCGTGGTGGGTTGTACGTGCGCGTTCATGCCTGCCCCTCCTGCCCACCGCCGCGGGGCCCCCAGTCGGGAGCCGGCACGACGAAGCGGGAAAAATGCCATTGGTCGAAGGCCGCGAGATCGTTCCGCCAGACCCGCGCCGTATGCGGCTGCTCGGGTGTGACCTGCACCATTTCCGCATAGAACTCGCAGTAGTTGCCGTCGGGATCCTTGAACACCAGGAACAGGTTCTCGCCCGGCCCGTGCTTGCCTATGCCGCGCACGATCTCCACGCCGCGGTCCTGCAGGTAGCGCGCCGCATCCTCTATCTCGGCCAGGGAGCCGAGCTCGTACGAGAAATGTTCCATGCCCGGGCGCCCAGGCGCATAGGTGGCTTCGCGCAAGGGACCGCCGGCATCTGCGCCAGCGCCAGATCGTGGTGGTCGCGGCCGCAACGCAGGAACGCCATCTGGTCCTCGATGTAGTCCGACACCTCCAGCCCGACGATGTCGGTATAGAAGCGCACCGAGGCCGCCAGGTCGCGCACGTTCAATACGACGTGCCCCAGCCTGCGGGGGCAGGGTCGAGTCGCCATGCTTGCCTCCTACTTCAGCAGATCGTTGGTATAGGTGTCCTGCGGCTTGACCTTGCCGTTCAGGCCGAAGGCCTTGTCGACGAACTGCACCGTCGAGCGCATGCGGTCGTCGCGCAGATAGCCCAACCCTGGTCCTTGGCCTGCGGGTCGACCAGCAGGTCCGCCATGTCGCGGATCTGGGCCAGCGCCACGCTCCGGTCGGTGACGGGGAACATCTTGACCATGAGGTCGGCCGCCCGCTCGGGATTGGCGAATGCGTATGCATAGCCGCGATAGGAAGCCTTCAGGAACTTGCGCACCATGTCGGGCCGCTTGCGGATGGTGTCCTCGCTGGCGGCGAAGCCGCTGCCGTAGGCATCCAGGCCGAAATCGCTGTATTCGACCCAGCCCAGCGGCACGCCCGCCGCATCGGCCTGCTTCTGCGTGACCGCGCGGTTGCTCGCGCGCCAGCATTCGGCCAGATCGATGCGTCCCTCGATCAGCGAGGCGTCCACGACGGCCGGGTCCATGCGCAGCAGCCGGATGCCGTCGCGCGGCTGGCCGTTGAGTTCCAGCCACGCCGGCACCACGTTGTGGACCGGCGAGGCCGAGCCGCCCCCCAGCGTCAGCCCCTTCATGTCGGCAGGCGACTTGGGCTTGTGCCGCCGGGTATCGAAGCAGATGCCGGCCGGCCAGCGCGTGTTGAGCGCGCCCACCATGCGGATCTTGCCGCCGTTGGACCGGTTCAGGACCAGGCTGATCGGGTCGACGTAGCCGAACTCGTACTGCCCCTGGTCCAGTTCGTTCGCGGTACGGTTGCCGCCGTAGCCGCGCTGGATGTTGACGTCCAGGCCCGCTTCCTTGAAATACCCGAGTTCCTGCGCGACGATCACGCCCACGGAGCTGCCCTGGGGCAGCCAGGCCATGTTGTATGCGACCTTCTCCTGGGCGTGCGCCGCGCCGGCCCAACCGATCAGCGCCGCCAGGCCCAGTGCCCGGCCCCACGCCGCAAAACCTTGCTTGCAGGGTTGCATGTCTTCTTCTCCATACGACGTACAGCGAATGACCACGACTACCCGGCGCGCTCAGACCTTCTCGGCTTGCACCTGGTTGGACAGACGGCCGATGCCGTCGACGGTGGCGACCATGGTGTCGCCGGCCTTCAGGTAGATGCCCCGTCCCATGCCCACGCCGGTGGGCGTGCCGGTGGCGACGACGTCGCCCGGTTCCAGCGTGACGATGGTGGACAGGTAGGCGATCTGCTCGCGCACCGTCCAGATCATGTTGGCGGTGCTGTCCTGCTGCATCGGCTCGCCATTGACGTCCAGCCTGAGCTGCACGGCCTGGGGATCGGGAATCTGCCAGGACGGCACCAGCCAGGGCCCCAGCGGCGCGAACGTATCGTGGCATTTGCCCTGGAACCAGTCGTGCTTGAAGGGGTAGTCGGACCGCACGTTCAGGTCGCGTGCCGACACGTCGTTCAGGATGGTGTAGCAGGCGACGTGGTCCAGCGCCCGCTCGGCCGACACGCGCCGGCACCGCGTGCCGATGACGGCCGCCAGTTCCACTTCCCAGTCCAGCATGGCCGTTTCCGGCGGAAGCTGGACCACGTCGCCATCGCCCACCACGGTGTTCGACAGCTTCAGGAACATGTAGGGCTTGCTTTGGGATTTGGCGGCCAGGACGGTGCCCATCTCGTTGGCATGGGCCGCGTAGTTGGAGGCGGCGCAGAAAATGCGCTGCGGCACGTAGGGAGCGGCGACCGTGCGTTCACCGGCGGGCACCGGCCGGATGGCGCCCGAGGCAGCCAGGCGTTCGGCCGCCGGACCTGCCTCGCGCAGCCATGGGGCGGTCTGCGGCCAGGCTTCCAGCATGCGGGCGATGCCGCCGCGGCAGGCCTCGGGCAAGGCCGGCAATCCTGCCGCCAGGGCCGCGTCCAGGTCGTACAGGCGCTGGTCCAGGACCAGGGCGGGGGCCAGCCGGTCGGACCAGCGGTAAGTGGCAAGGGCAATCCAGGACATTCGACAACTCCTCTGTTGATGACATCCGGCACAGCTTTGCATTCACTTTCAATAAATTGTGTGCAATCTTATTTTCCAGCACGCAAATTGGTCAAGAAAATATGCATAGGGGGAAACGCGAAGAAACGATGCCAGGCAAGAGGAAGGAAATGGGAGGCGGCGGCAGGACGAGGCCAACTCCGGTACGGAGCCGGCCCGCCAGGCGCGGGAATGAAGGAGTGGCGTTCAGGACGAACGGCCGGAGGGAAGGTTCAGGCGGCGGAGGCCGATGGATGGCGCTCGCGGCCGAAATGCTGCAGGACGTTCATGGCGGAATTCGCCGCATGGCTGTGCATGGCCTGGGCGGCCGCCTCGCCGTCGTGCTCCAGCAAGGCCTTGACCAGGGCCTCGTGCTCGACGTGGGAATGCTGCAGCCGGTTCTCGGCCACGAAAAAACCTTGCGCGCGGAAAGGCGCCAGCCGCTGGCGCAGCCCCAGCGCGATTTCCTGCAAGGTCTTGTTGCGCGCGCCCGCATAGATGAGCGCATGGAACTCCTCGTTCAGGGCGGCATAGGCCTGGGAATCCCCGCGCGCCACCGCGTCGGTCGCCTGCTGGTGGATGAATTCGATCCGCTTGCGGTCGCTGGGGGCGGCCCGCAACGCACACAGCTTGGCGCACAGCGCCTCGACCTCGCCCGAGGCCTCGAACAGCCCATCCAGGTCGGACTCGGCCATGACCGCGACGGAAAATCCGCGCCGCGGCAGATACTCGACCAGGCGGGTCGATGCCAGCTGGCGCAGCGCATCCCGGACCGGGCTGCGCGAGACATTGAAGCGGGTGGCGATGGATTGTTCGTCCAGGCGTTCGCCGGGCTGGAAGCGGCCGCGCACGATTTCCTCGGCCAGTTGATCCGCCACGGTCTGCGAGAGCGTCTTGCCGGGTCCTTTGTCCGTCATCTGGGAACCTTGTGCGAGGGCGGTTGCGATTCGAAAATTGTCTACAAAAACAATCTACCGCATACAATTTTAGCACCGACGCCAAAATAGAAAAGGGGCTGCGCCGCAGCCCCCTTCTTCCCCTTCCCGATTCCCCCGGCCACGTCAGTGTACCGGCGCCCCATCCTGGAACCAGCGCGCCAGCAGGGCCCGCTCGTCGTCGGTCATGCCGGTGGCGTTGTTCAGCGGCATGGTCTTCTGCACCACGGCCTGCTGGTAGACCACCTGCGCATGCGATTTCAGCAGCTCGGGGGTTTGCAGCTGTATGCCCTTGTTCGCGAGCTGGGCGTTGTGGCACACCACGCACCGCTGCGCCACCACCTGCCGGACCTGCCCGATGTCCTGGGCGCCCAGCGGCGCCGACGGTGCGGCGGCCTTGTCCAGGCCGGGCGGCGCGATCGCCACGGCCACCCCCAGCAGCAGCGCGATGCCCGCCGCCGGATACCAGGGGTTGGTGACGCCCTTGTGGCGCAGCACGAAGAACTGTCGGATCAGGGCGCCCGCCAGCATCAGGGCGATCAGCACCAGCCAGTTGTGGGGGGCGGAATAGACCATGCTGTAGTGGTTCGACAGCATGGCGAACAGCACCGGCAGCGTGAAGTAGGTGTTGTGGACGCTGCGCTGCTTGCCCAGCTTGCCGTGGATGGGATCGACCGGCTCGCCCGCGCGCATGGCGGCCACGACCTTGCGCTGCCCCGGGATGATCACCATGAGCACGTTGGCGCTCATGATGGTGGCGATCATGGCCCCCACGATCAGGAAGGCCGCGCGCCCCGCGAACAGGTGGCAGGCCAGCCAGGCCGCCGCCGCCACGAACAGCGCCACCGCGATGCCGACCTTGCGGTCCGCGCGCTCGTCGGTGCCCGCGACACGGCAGATGATGTCGTACACCAGCCAGCCCACCACCAGGAAGCACAGCACCGCCACCACCGCCGCCACCGGCCCCCAGTCGAACACGTTGCGGTCGATCAGGTAGGTCTGGGCGTTGAACAGGTATAGCGCCACCAGCAGCGCGAAGCCCGACATCCAGGTGGAATAGCTTTCCCAGTAGAACCAGTGCAGGTGTTCGGGTAGGCGCTTGGGGGCGACGAGATACTTCTGCGGGTTGTAGAACCCGCCGCCGTGCACGGCCCAGAGTTCGCCGGAGACGCCCTTGTCGATCAGTTCCGGGTCTTGCGGCTTCATCAGGCTGTTGTCGAGCCAGACGAAGTAGAACGAGGATCCGATCCAGGCGATGCCCGTGATGATGTGCAGCCAACGCAGCAGCAGATTGGCCCAATCAAGGATGTAGGCTTCCATGCCCTTCCTGCCAGAGCAATGCTCACCACTGCGGGCGCTGTGAGCAGGACGGGTCGCGCCAGATGCGAAGCGCCGCGGCGACCTTACAATCAACGGGGGCCTGGCGGCCCCCGCTTGTGACGGTTTGCATCTTCACCCGACGCCCCGCGGCTTGTCAATATCGTCCGCCGGCACCCCGCCGCTCCTGGGAACGGAACTTGCGAGCTACGCGCGCCGGGTTTGTACAGGAGGTACGCGATGATGTTCGTTCCCCGCCTTCGGCTGTTCGCCGTATGCGCGGCCACGGCCGGCGCCATGGCCGCGGGCTGTTCCCACCCGAGCGATCCGCTGGCCTATACCCGCAACGAATTCGCCCGCACCGACACCTACTCGCGCGCCTATCCGAAGGCGCCCGAAATGGTGTGCGAGGCCGGCAAGCGTTCGCTGCTCAGCCAGGGCTACACGCTGGCCGACGCCGGCGCGCGCTCGATCGAGGGGCACAAACAGTTCCAGAGCGGCGACAACTACAAGGAGATCACCTTCCGCCTGGTCTGCGAACCCGACCATGCCGGAACCACCCGGTCGATCGCCTTCGTCAACGCGGTCGAATCGACCTTCGCGCTGAAGAAGACCAACAACTCGGCCAGCGTCGGCGTCGGGCTGCTGGGCTCGGTGTCCATGCCCTTCACCTCGTCGGACGACTCCATGGTCAAGACCGGCAGCGAGACCATCGTCTCGGATGATTTCTACAGCCGTTTCTTCGCGTTGCTGGAACAGTACATGCCGTCCGCCTCGCCGACGCCGCAGGGCGACGCCGCTGCGCCGGCCCCCAAGTCGCCCTAGCGGCGGGCAGCCATCCGCTAGAATGGACGGGATGCTCCAGAACGGAGCCCCACGCCCGGAGACGAGTCCATGGATCGCCCTGTCGCCCCGCCCCAACTGGCGGATTCCCGTCTTTTCAGAAACCAGGCCTACATAGGCGGCGCATGGGTGGATGCCCGGGATGGCGCCACCTTCGCGGTCGACAATCCGGCCGACGGCGGGACGCTGGCCCGCGTCGCCGACCTGGACGCCTCGCAGACCGAGGAAGCCATCGCCGCGGCCCAGGCGGCGTTCGGCCCCTGGCGGGCGCGCACGGCGAAGGACCGGGCCGCCATCCTGCGGCGCTGGTTCGAGCTGATCCTGGCGCATGCCGACGACCTGGCCGCGCTGATGACGCTGGAACAGGGCAAGCCCCTGGCCGAGGCCAAGGGCGAGGTCGCCTATGCCGCCTCGTTCGTCGAGTGGTTCGCCGAACAAGGCAAGCGCATCGCCGGCGATACGCTGGCGCCCGTGGCCGCCGGCACGCGCATGCTGGTGCTGCGCGAGCCCATAGGCGTGTGCGCGGCCATCACGCCGTGGAATTTCCCGCTGGCCATGATCACCCGCAAGGCGGGCCCCGCGCTGGCCGCGGGCTGCACCATGGTGCTCAAGCCCGCCGAGCAGACCCCGCTGTCCGCGCTGGCGCTGGCGGAACTGGCGCACCGCGCCGGCCTGCCCGCCGGCGTGCTGAACATCGTGACGGCAGACAGCGAACGCTCCATCGCCGCCGGCAAGGCGCTGTGCGCGAGCCCGGTGGTGCGCAAGCTCACCTTCACCGGCTCCACGCCGGTGGGCCGCATCCTGATGCAGCAAAGCGCACCCACCATCAAGAAGCTGTCGCTGGAGCTGGGCGGCCTGGCTCCCTTCATCGTCTTTGAAGACGCCGACCTGGACGCCGCCGTGGACGGCGCCATCGCTTCCAAGTACCGCAACGCCGGGCAGACCTGCGTCTGCACCAACCGCTTCTACGTACACGACAGCATCTACGATGCCTTCGTCCAGAAGCTGGCCGAGCGCACCGGCGGCCTGAAGGTGGGCAGCGGCTTCGACGCCGGCGTCGCCCAGGGCCCGCTGATCGACGAGGCCGCCATCGCCAAGGTCGACCAGCACGTGCAGGACGCCGTGGGCAAGGGCGCGCGGATCCTGGCGGGCGGCAAGCGGCATGCGCTGGGCGGCCGCTTCTACGAACCCACGGTACTGGCCGACGTGTCCGAGGACATGCTGTGCATGCGCGAGGAAACCTTCGGGCCGGTCGCCCCCGTGGTCCGTTTCCGCGACGAGGCCGACGTCATCCGCCTGGCCAACGACACGGAGTTCGGGCTCGCCTCGTACTTCTACAGCCGCGACATCGGCCGCATCTTCCGCGTGGCCGAGGCGCTGGAATACGGCATGGTCGGCGTCAACACCGGCCTGATCTCGAACGAGGTCGCACCCTTCGGCGGCGTCAAGCAGTCGGGCCTGGGCCGCGAGGGCTCGGTCTACGGCATCGACGACTACCTCGAGATGAAGTACGTGTGCCTGGGCGGGATATGAGCGTGCCCGCCCGGCCGCCCGAAGGGCGCGCGACCTCCCTCGGGGAGGATGTCGCGCAGCGACAGGAAGGTAGTCCAGTGAGCGGGCACGCTTCGGTCAGGCCGGCGCGGCCGCAGGACGTCGCGCCCATCCTCGCCCTGATGCGCGGACTGGCGGAATACGAGAACCTGACCCACCTGTTCCTGGCCCGCGACGAGGACCTGCGGGACGCCTTGTTCGGGCCGCATCCGGCGGCCGAATGCCTGGTGGCGGACGTGGCAGGCGAAGTGGTGGGCTATGCCCTCTTCTTCCACAACTACTCCACCTTCCTCGGCCGCCGTGGCCTGTACCTGGAGGATCTCTACGTACACCCCGACCAGCGGGGCCGCGGGCTGGGCAAGCGCCTGCTGCGCGCCCTGGCCGCCCTGGCGGTGGAGCGCCGCTGCGGCCGCTTCGAGTGGAGCGTGCTGGACTGGAACCAGCCCGCCATCGACTTCTACGAAGCCATGGGCGCCGAGGTGCTGCCCGATTGGCGCATCGTGCGCGTCACGGGCGAGGCCCTGGCGCGGCTGGGGTCGGCGGCCGGTTGAGCCGGGCCGCCGGGGGAGCCCCCTCCCCCGGGCCTAGACCCGGAACATTCCCACCATCCGGTCCAGCCGCTCGGCCATCTCGCGCATTTCCTCGGCCGAGCGGGCCGTCTCGCCCATGGCCGCGGTGGTTTCCTCGACCATCTGGGCGATGCTCTCCACCTGCTGGGCGATCGAGGTGCTGGCCGCCGACTGCTCCTTGGTCGCATGCGCCACTTCGCGCACGCGCTCGAGCGAGGTGTCCGCGCTGGAACTGATCTCGCGCAGCGACACGGCCACTTCGTCGGCCAGGCTGGTGCCCTCGGCCACCATGGGCAGGATGTGCTCCATCGTCACGGTGGACTCGGCCGTCTCGCGCTGGACCGCGCTGACCATTTCCTCGATCTCGACCGTGGCCGACGACGTACGCTCGGCCAGTTTGCGGACCTCGTCCGCCACCACGCTGAAGCCTCGGCCCTGCTCGCCGGCCCGGGCGGCCTCGATGGCCGCGTTCAGGGCCAGCAGGTTGGTCTGGCCGGCGATCTCTTTGATGGAAGCGGCGATGGAGTTGATCTGCACCGCCCTTTCCTCCAGGCCCCGGATCTTGTGCGAGGCCTCGCCCACCGCACTGGCGATGCGCTTCATGCTTTCGGCGGCGCTCATGACGCGGGTCTCGCCGTCGCGGCATTTCTCGGCCACGCCCTCGGAGTTGTGCTGGGTCTGGCTGGCCGCATCCGAAATATGGGCCACCGACACGGTCAATTCCTCGACCGCCGCGGCCATCGAGGACGTCGCGTCGCTCTGCTGCACCGCGGCCGTGGAGACCTGGTTCACCGACTCGGCGATGCGATGGGCGTCGCGCTTCATGGTGGCCGCTTCCTCGCGAACCCGCGAGATCAGGTTGCGCACGGACTCCGACATCCTGGCGAAGCCGTCCAGCAGGCTGCCCGGTTCGGCATCCGGCAGCTTCTGGCTGAGATCGCCGCCGGCGGCGCGGCGCATGATCTCGAGCACGGCGCGGGGCTCGCCGCCGATCTGGCGGATGACGCCGCGGGCGATGAGGCCGCTGGCCAGCAGCAGGACCACCGCCAGTACGAGCGCCGTGCCGATGCCCGTGACGAGCTGGCGCGAGATGGCCTCGTCCAGGTCGTCGACGTAGACGCCGGTGCCGATCACCCAGTTCCAGGGCTGGAAATGCTTGTAGATGTTCAGCTTGGGCACGGGCTCCGTCTCGCCGGGCCGGGCGAACAGGATGCGCATGTAGCTCTGCCCGCCCCCCTCGCGCATCGCCGCCAGGCGCTCCTGCATGGCCACGCCCGGATCGCGCTTGTCGCCCGAGCGGGTGATGGCGTTGGAGCCCGCCAGCGCCGGATTGCCCCCGTTCATCACGATGAGGCCCTGCTCGTCGGTGACGAAGATGTATTCGGTCTTGCCGTTGCTGCCGCCATAACGGAAGCCCTGCAACGCCGCCTTGGCGGCCTCCTGGGCCTGCTGCTGGGTCATCTGGCCCTTCTGCTGCAGTTCCTGGTAGTGGTTGACGACGCCCCAGGCGCCCTGGGCGACGGCCAGGATCTCCGATTTCTTGGCTTCGAGCAGCAATTGCCGCTCGCTGTAGATGGACCATCCCTGCACCGCCAGCAGCAGGACCACCGCCAGGGCCACCAGCGCCGCCAGCCGGCCCTTCAGCGACGACCTGGCCGTCAAGGACGCCGGGGCGGGACGTGTCTCGCCGCCGGAAAAACCACTCGTATCATGCATTACCGCGCTCATTCGATCCCCTTGCACGCGACCCGCCGGGGCATGGCGCACCGGCGCGGCGACGAAAACTCACTCAAGCCATTAACGGCATGCCCGGCGGGATCTGTATGGCGGAACACGGGACCGGGCCAGCCGGCAAACATGAAAAGAAAAAGGGGAGCTTTCGCTCCCCTTTTTCCTGGCTTTGCCAACCGCCGTCAGGCGGCTTCGCGGCTGGCGCGCTTGCGGTCGTGCTCCTTCAGGTGCAGCTTGCGCAGCCGGATGTTCTTGGGCGTGATCTCGACCAGTTCGTCGTCGGCGATGAATTCCACCGCGTACTCCAGCGTCAGCTGGATGGGCGGGACCAGGCGCACGGCCTCGTCCGTGCCCGAGGCGCGTACGTTGGTGAGCTGCTTGCCCTTGATCGGGTTGACCACCAGATCGTTGTCGCGGCTGTGGATGCCGATGATCATGCCTTCGTACAGCGCCTCGCCGGGCGAGACGAACATGCGGCCGCGGTCCTGCAGCTTCCACAGCGCGTAGGCCACGGCATCGCCGTCCTCCTGGCTGATCAGCACGCCGTTGTGGCGTTCGCCCAGGGTGCCGTCGCGAACCGGGGCATATTCGTCGAACACGTGGCTGATCAGGCCGGTGCCGCGCGTCAGCGTCATGAACTCGCCCTGGAAGCCGATCAGGCCGCGTGCGGGAATGCGGTATTCCAGGCGGGTACGGCCCTTGCCGTCCGACGCCATGTCCAGCAGTTCGCCCTTGCGGCGGCCCAGTTCTTCCATCACCGAGCCCTGGTGGCCGTCCTCGACATCCACCGTCAGCAGCTCGAACGGCTCGCACTTGACGCCGTCGATCTCCTTGAAGACCACGCGCGGACGCGAGACGGCCAGTTCGTAGCCCTCGCGGCGCATGTTCTCCAGCAGGATGGTCAGGTGCAGTTCGCCACGGCCCGACACCTCGAACACGGTATCGTCGCCGGTTTCGCGCACGCGCAGCGCCACGTTGGACTTGAGCTCGCGGTCCAGGCGGTCGCGCAGCTGGCGGCTGGTCACGAACTTGCCTTCGCGGCCGGCCAGCGGTGACGTGTTCACGCAGAAATTCATGGTCAGCGTCGGCTCGTCGACCTTGATCATGGGCAAGGCCTCGGGCGCCTCCGGTGCGCACACCGTGCAGCCGATGCCCAGTTCATCGATACCGTTGATCAGGACGATGTCGCCGGCCTGCGCCTCGGGAACGATCTCGCGCTCCAGGCCACGGAACTTCAGCACCTGGTTGACCCGGCCCTTGATGGGGTTGCCCTCGGGGCCGAACTTGATCACCACGTCCTGCAACGGACGCACGCGGCCGCGCGTGATGCGGCCCACGCCGATCTTGCCGACGTAGCTGGAATAGTCCAGCGACACGATCTGCAGTTGCAGCGGACCGTCGGCATCGTCGTTGCGCACGGGCACCTTGTCCAGGATCACGTCGAACAACGGCTTCATGTCGCCGCTGCGCACGTCCTCGGTCAGGCCCGCGTAGCCGTTCAGGCCCGACGCGTAGACGACCGGGAAGTCGAGTTGTTCCTCGCTTGCGCCCAGCTTGTCGAACAGGTCGAAGGTCTGGTTGATCACCCAGTCCGGACGCGCGCCCGGGCGGTCGATCTTGTTGATAACGACGATGGGCTTGAGGCCCAGGGCCAGCGCCTTGCGGGTGACGAAGCGGGTCTGGGGCATCGGCCCCTCGACCGCGTCGACCAGCAGCAGCACGCCGTCCACCATGGACAGCACCCGCTCGACCTCGCCGCCGAAGTCGGCGTGCCCCGGGGTGTCCACGATGTTGATGTGCGTGCCTTCGTATTCGACCGCACAGTTCTTGGCCAGGATCGTGATGCCACGTTCCTTTTCGATGTCGTTCGAGTCCATGACCCGTTCGGCCACCTGCTCGTTCTCGCGGAAGGTGCCCGCCTGCCGCAGCAGCTGGTCCACCAGGGTCGTCTTGCCATGGTCCACGTGGGCGATGATCGCCACGTTGCGCAATGCGCGTGTCATGTCGTTTCCTTGAATGAAATCAATCTGTCGGGCTGCAGCCAGCCGTCCTCGCAGCGAGCCGTTCCCAGGAATCCACCGTCCGGCCCGGCAACCCGGACCTTGCCTGCTTCTGTCTCGGCGGCCGCCGTGCCGGTTGCCTCGCCGGCGGCCATTCTTTCCTTGCGCCCCTGCATGAAGCGCTGGGCCGCCGCCGCCTCCAGCCGTACGACCGGCAGGTCGGCCAGCAGCGACTCCATCGGCAGCAGCGCGCCGGCCGGATCGGCCAGCGCCTCCAGCCGTTCCAGGGTCCAGGCCTGTGCCAGGTCGAACCCCGCCGTACGCGTGCGCCGCAGCGCCGTCAGGTGCGCGCCGCATCCCAGTGCCCGGCCGACGTCCTGCGCCAGCGTACGGACGTAGGTGCCCTTGCTGCACGAGACGTCGATCGTCGCCGATCGTCCGGACAGCGACAGCAGCCTCAACCCATGGATCGTGACCTGCCTCGGCTCCCGCTCCAGCTCGACGCCCTCGCGCGCGTATTCGTACAAGGGCTTGCCGTCGCGCTTGAGCGCCGAATACATGGGCGGCACCTGCGAAATCCTGCCGACGAAGCGTGACAACACGTCGCGCATCCTCGCCTCGTCCACGGCCAGGGCGGGATCCTGTCCGGGAAAACCGACCGGCATGCCCGTACGGTCGCCGCTGTCCGTTTCCTCGCCCAGCGCCAGCGTCGCGGTATAGCTCTTGTCGGCATCGAACATCCCGCCGGAGAACTTGGTCGCTTCGCCGAAGCACAGCACCATCAGGCCGGTCGCGAACGGATCCAGCGTCCCCGTGTGTCCCGCCTTGCGCGCATCCAGGATGCGGCGCGCGCGCTGCAAGGCATGATTGCTGGACAAGCCCTCGGGTTTGTCCAGCAGCAACACACCATCCAGCGCACGCCCGCGTCGGGAAGCCATCGCAATCGTCGGAAAAAAAGGACGCGGCGCGGCTTACGCGCGGTCGTCGTCAGGAGCGGACGGTTCTGCCGGCGCGATGCCCTCGCGCTCGTCCTGGCCGGTCTGGCCGGATTCGGTCAGTTCGTCGGCCTTGACGCCCGGCGTGTTGGCCTGGGCGATCAGCCGGTTCATTTCCATGCCGCGCGACATCTGGCGGTCGTGGAAGAAATGCAGCGTGGGGACGGTGTGGATATGCAGCCGCTTGAACAACAGCGAATGCAGCCAGCCCGCCTTTTCGTTCAGCGCGGTTTCGGCCGCGGCCGGCTCGGCGCCCATGACGGTGAAATACACCTTGGCATGGGCGTAGTCCGGCGTCAGGTCCACGCCCGTGAGCGTGACCAGTCCGGCGCGGGCCGTATCGACCTCGCGCTGGATCATCTCTGCCAGGTCCTTCTGGATCTGGTCGGCCAGCCGCTGGTTGCGGCCGCCGGGGAGCTTCTTCTGCCTGTGACGACTCATCTGCCTGCACGTGCCCCTTTACAGGGTACGCGCCACTTCCTTCACCTCGAACACCTCGAGCTGGTCGCCGATCGCGATGTCGTTGTTGTTGCGCAGCGTGATACCGCAATCGAAGCCGGACTTGACCTCGCGCACGTCGTCCTTGAAGCGGCGCAGCGAATCGACCTCGCCGGTCCACTGGACCACGTTGTTGCGCAGCAGGCGGACCTGCGAATTGCGGCGGACCACGCCATCGAGCACCATGCAGCCGGCGATGTTGCCGATGCGGGACACGTTGTAGACCTCGCGGATCTCGACCAGGCCGATGACCTCCTCGCGCTTCTCGGGGGCCAGCATGCCCGACATGGCCGACTTCACGTCATCCACGGCGTCGTAGATGATGTTGTAGTAGCGCACGTCGATGCCGTTGTTCTCGGCCAGCTTCTTGGCGCTGGCATCCGCCCGCACGTTGAAGCCGATGACGACCGCCTTCGAGGCGATGGCCAGGTTGATGTCGCTTTCCGACACGCCGCCGACCGCCGCGTGCACGACCTGCACGCGCACCTCGTCGGTGGACAGCTTGGTCAGCGCCTGCACCAGCGCTTCCTGCGAACCCTGGACGTCGGTCTTGACGATGAGCGCCAGCGTCTGCACGCCCTCGCCCATGTTGTCGAACAGCGATTCCAGCTTCGCGGCCTGCTGGCGGGCCAGCTTCACGTCGCGGAACTTGCCCTGGCGGAACAGCGCGATCTCGCGCGCCTTGCGCTCGTCGCTCAGCACCATCAATTCGTCGCCGGCGGCCGGGACCTCGGTCAGGCCCTGGATCTCGACGGGAATGGACGGGCCGGCCTCGGCGATCGGCTTGCCCACTTCGTCCAGCATCGCGCGCACCCGGCCGAAGCTCGCGCCGGCCAGCACGGCGTCGCCGCGCTTGAGCGTGCCGCTCTGGACCAGGATGGTGGCGACCGGGCCGCGGCCCTTGTCCAGCTTGGCTTCGATGACCAGGCCCTTGGCCGGCGCATCGACGGGCGCCTTCAGTTCCAGGACTTCGGCCTGCAGCAGCACCTGTTCGAGCAGTTCGTCGATGCCGGCGCCGGTCTTGGCCGACACGGGCACGAAGGGCGAATCGCCGCCGTACTCTTCCGGCACGACTTCCTCGGCCACCAGTTCCTGCTTGACGCGATCGGGGTTGCTCTCGGGCTTGTCGATCTTGTTGATCGCCACCACGATGGGCACGCCCGCCGCCTTGGCATGGTGGATCGCTTCCTTGGTCTGGGGCATGACGCCGTCATCGGCCGCCACCACCAGGATCACGATGTCCGTGGCCTGGGCGCCGCGCGCCCGCATGGCGGTGAACGCCTCGTGGCCCGGGGTATCCAGGAAGGTCACCACGCCACGCTCGGTTTCCACGTGGTAGGCGCCGATGTGCTGCGTGATCCCGCCCGCTTCGCCCGAGGCGACCTTGGCGCGGCGGATGTAGTCCAGCAGCGAGGTCTTGCCGTGGTCGACGTGGCCCATGACGGTCACCACCGGCGCACGCGGCATCTCCACGGCATCGGTGGCCGGCGCCTGGTCCAGGAAGGCCTCGGGATCGTCCAGCTTGGCCGCGATCGCGGTGTGGCCGAGTTCCTCGACCACGATCATCGCCGTTTCCTGGTCCAGCACCTGGTTGATGGTGACCATCTGGCCCATCTTCATCAGGACCTTGATGACCTCGGCCGCCTTGACCGCCATCTTGTGGGCCAGGTCGGCCACCGAAATGGTCTCGGGCACGTGCACTTCGCGCACGATGTTCTCGACCACCTGCTGCGCCTTCTGGTCCTGGTGACGGTTGCGGCCACCGCGGCCACCGCCGCGCCAGCCGTCGCGGCTCGCGCCGGCGGTCGCGTCGCCGCGGGTCTTCAGGCCCTTCTTGCGCGAGGCATCGTCGGACCAGGTCGAGGCGACGGCCCCGGCCTTCAGGACCTTCTTGCCCGGCGCGGCCTTGTTGTCGTCCTTCTTGGCGGCCGGCGCGGCGGCTGCCTTGTTGTCCTGGCCGGCAGCGGCCTTCGCGGCCGGCTTGTGCAGCGTACCGGCGATCGGCGCCGTCGGGGCGGCAGCCGGCGCGGGCGCCGGTTGCGGAGCGTGCAGGACCTTGTTGCGCGGACGGCTCAGCATCTCGCGCAACGCGGCGGCCTCGGCTTCGGCGGCGCGGCGCGCCTTGTCGCGCGCCTCGGCGGCCTTGGCGTCGGCCTTGCGCATTTCTTCCGCCTTCTTGCGGGCCTCTTCGGCCTTGACGCGCGCCGCCTCGGCGCTCGACGCAGCCTGGTTTGCTACGACATCGCTCACTGCAGCCCCTCCCTCGGGCACGGCAGGGTGGGTAGATTGGGCAGCGGCTGCCTCGGCGGCGGCACGCTTGGCTTTCTCGGCTTCGGCCGCGGCTTCCTCGGCTTCCTTGGCCGCGCGCTCGGCGGCCAGGCGGGCCTGTTCCTCGACTTCGCGCAGGCGCGCCTCGGCCTCGCGGCGCTCGCGTTCCTCGGCTTCGGCACGCTCGCGCGCCTGCGCCTCCTGCTGCTCGCGCTCGAGACGCGCGGCTTCCTGGGCCTCGGCTTCCGCCTGGCTGGCGCGCGCCTCGTCCTCGGGGCGCGCCTGGCTGGTTTCCAGTTCGGCGCCGTCGCCCGCGTCGCGCTTGATGAAGACGCGCTTCTTGCGCACCTCGACCTGGATCGTGCGGGCCTTGCCGGTCGCATCGGCCTGCTTGATCTCGGACGTCTGCTTGCGGGTGACCGTGATCTTCTTGCGGTCTTCGGACGCACCATGGGCACGGCGCAACGATTCGAGCAGTTGTGCCTTGTCGCTTTCGGTGACGGTATCGTCGACCGACTTGATGCTTACTCCCGCGGCGCGCAGCTGCTCCAGCAGTACGTTGGCGGGCAATTTCAGCTCGGTTGCGAACTGGGCGACAGTGTTACTCGACATTCGTTTCTCTTCCCCGGTGTGGCTGATCGACGGTATGGGCAAACTCAAGCCTGCTCGAACCAGTGCGCGCGCGCACGGACGATGAGCTGCTTGGCCTGCTCTTCATCGATGCCGGTCAACTCGATCAGTTCGTCGACGGACAGGTCCGCCAGGTCGTCGCGCGTGAGCACCTGCCCCTCCGCCAGCTTGGCGGCCAGTTCGGGCGTCACGCCTTCCAGACTCAGCAGATCCTGCGCGGTCTCGACCCGCTCTTCCTGCGCGATGGCCTCGGTCAGCAAGGCGTTGCGGGCACGATTGCGCAGTTCGTTGATCGTGTCCTCGTCGAAGGCTTCGATTTCCAGCAGTTCCTGGATCGGCACGTAGGCGATTTCCTCCAGGCCCGTGAAGCCTTCCTCGATCAGGATGTCGGCCACTTCCTGGTCGACGTCCAGCTTGGACATGAAGGTTTGGCGCAGGGAGCTGTGCTCCTGCTCCTGCTTGGCCTGGCTTTCGTCAGGCGTCATGATGTTGATCTGCCAGCCGGTCAGCTCGGACGCCAGGCGTACGTTCTGGCCGCTGCGGCCGATGGCGATCGCCAGGTTGTCCTCGTCGACCACCACGTCCATGGCATGGCGGTCTTCGTCGACCACGATGGACTGGACGTTGGCCGGCGCCAGCGCGCCGATCACGAACTGCGCAGGATCCTCGGACCATAGCACGATATCGACCTGCTCACCGCCCAGCTCGTTGCGCACCGCCTGCACGCGCGAACCGCGCATGCCGACGCAGGTGCCGATCGGGTCGATGCGGCGGTCGTGGGCGACCACGGCGATCTTGGCGCGCACGCCGGGATCCCGGGCCGCGCCCTTGAGCTCGAGCAGGCCCTGCTCGATCTCGGGCACTTCGTTCTCGAACAGCTGGGCGATGAACAGCGGCGTGGCGCGCGACAGGATGATCTGCTGGCCGCGGGCCTGGCGGTCGATGCCCTTCAGGTAGGCACGCACGCGGTCGCCCACGCGCAGGTTTTCCTTGGGGATCATTTCCGAACGCGGCAGGCGCGCCTCGACCTTGCCGATCTCGACGATGGCGTCGCCCTTGTCCATGCGCTTGATGGTGCCGGACACGATCGACTCGCCGCGCTCCAGGAAATCGTTCAGCAGTTGCTCGCGCTCGGCGTCGCGGATTCGCTGCAGGATGACCTGCTTGGCGGCCTGCGCGCCGATGCGGCCGAACTCGATGGGCTCGAGCGGCTCTTCGATGTATTCGTCCAGCTCGATGTTGGGCACGACCTCGCGCGCTTCCGACAGCAGCGTCTGCTGGTCGGGCATCTGCAGGCCGGCCTCGTCGGGCACGACCAGCCAACGGCGGAACGCCTCATGGTCGCCCGTCTCGCGGTCGATCGCGACACGAATGTCGACATCCTCTTTGTAGAGCTTCTTCATGGCGGAGGCCAGCGCGCTCTCGAGAGCACCGAACACCACGTCGCGCGTGACGTTCTTCTCGCGCGCCAGCGCGTCCACCAACAACAGAATCTCGCGGCTCATCGCTTTTTGCCCCTGAAATTCAGAACCGGATCCAGCTTGGCCCGCTCGATCTCGTCGAGCGTGAACCGCAATACCTGGATATCCCCTTCCTTTGCTTCGAATTCGATGCCGAACGTCTCGGGTTCGGCGCCCTTGTCTGCCCCATCCGCCTGCGCGGCCGGATCGGCTTCCGGAACGACCAGCGTGCCGGCGAAAACCTTGCGTCCCTCGAACGGCAGGCGCAGCTTGACCTGCGCGCGCTCGCCGGCGAACCGGATGAAGTCCCTGGCGGTGCGCAGCGGCCGGTCGGTGCCGGGGGAACCGACTTCCAGCCGCGCGTAGTCGATGTTCTCGACCTCGTAGACGCGCGACAACTGCCGGGAGACCGCCTCGCAGTCCTCGATGCGCACCCCGCCTTCGCGATCTATCGTGACACGCAGCAGCCCCTGCCCGGCGCGTTCCACGTCGACCAGTTCAACCCCCAGGCCCGCCAGGGATTGTTCGGTAAGCTGAAAAAGATCTGCCATGCCTCGTTATGCGCCCTCGTTCGTGAACGGCATGCCTGGCATGCCGCCGTGTATCGGCCGTGGCCCGTCGCCCGGCGCTGGCCAGGGATCCGACGGACACGAACCGGAAAACCAAAAAAAAATGGGCTGCACGGCCCAGCCCATTTTGCGACATCGCCCGGATCGCGCGCTTACGCGCCGCGAGGTCCGAACGACCGCCTGTTCTGTTGTCGGAGGACTCAACCGGGGACCAGCCTTCGGGCACGAATGCCGCAAGCCGCCTTTCAACCGGAGAACCCTCCTGCCCTACAACACACCAGCCGCCCACGCAAAACGTCGGACAGCCATCGCGCAAGGTGGAGACCGGCTCGAAAAGTGCCCTGTTCGCGCACTGAACCCTAAACGCGGTGTCTAGCCTGTAGATGTTAAGCCAAATCGGCCTTTTTTTCAAGCCAATGACCACCGCGCCACAGGAGAGGCCTAGCCGCGGCCCCGGCGTGCCCGTCCGTTCGCTCCGCCCAGGAATCCCAGGTGGGACTCGTGCGCCGAAGCGCTGCGAGGCTGGCGATCTTCGCCGGCGCCACGACCGGCGCCCTTCCCCGCCTTGGGACCGTTGCCGCCCTTGCCCCGGCCGCGCTGGGCGCGGCCGCCGGCCGCCGCCCCGGCCTCGGGCTTGCGGCCGTCGGGCCGCGCCCCCGGACGGGCCGGGCCTTTCTTGCCGTGCTTGCGGCCGCCGGGTCCGCCGGCGCGCTCGGCACCACCGTGGGGGTGCCCATTGGGCAGGCCGCCCGCGAAACTCTGGCCCGTGCCATAGGGGTCGGAGGGGAAACTCTGCCCCACTCCCGGCATGGCGGCCTTGCCGCCCTGGATGCGCCCCTTGCGGCCGACCCGGGCGCCATGCATGCCGTTCTGCTCCAGCGTACCGAACCCCGGGGGCAGCGCAGCCTCGTGCGATACGGGCTGCGTGCTGCGCCGTCCCCGGCGCCCGCCTTCCTCGTCGTCCGCGCGGACCAGGCCCAGCTGGACCTGCAACGCCGTCACCAGCGAAGGATCGAGCTCCTCCCACCGTCCGCGGCGCAGGTTGCGCGGCAGGGACACGTCACCGAAGCGGGTACGCAGCAGGCGGCTTACCACCACGCCCTGCGACTCGAACATGCGCCGCACTTCGCGATTGCGGCCTTCCTGCAGCGTGACGCGGTACCAGCGGTTGCTGCCGTCGCCGCCCAGGTAGTCCAGGGAACCGAACGCGGCCATGCCGTCATCCAGCTGCACGCCCTCGACCAGCGCCCGGCGCTGCTCGTCGGTCATCTCGCCCAGCACGCGCACCGCATATTCGCGCTCCTGCCCATAGCGGGGATGGCTGAGGCGGTTGGCCAGGTCGCCGGAGGTCGTGAAGATCAGCAGGCCCTCGGTGTTCAGGTCCAGCCGGCCGACCGACAGCCATTTGCCGTTCTTGATCTTGGGCAGCCGCGAGAACACCGTGGCACGGCCCTCGGGGTCGTCCTGGGTGACGATCTCGCCCGCGGGCTTGTGGTAGAGCACGACCCGCGGCGGACGCGAGGTATGGCGCCGCTGCACCAGCTTGCCGTTCACGCGCACCTGGTCATTGGGCGCCACGCGCTGCCCGATGTGGGCGGGCTCGCCATTGACCGACACCCGGCCGGCCACGATCAGCTCTTCCATTTCGCGCCGCGACCCGATGCCGGCATCGGCCAGCACCTTGTGCAGCTTGGGCATGACGGCCTCGCTGGACAGGTACTTGCCCAGGCGGCGCTTGAGGTCGGGGGCCTTGTCGAGGAAGGACAGCGCCTGTTCGGCCTCTTTCTCGGCCGCGCGCAGTTCCTCGGGACTCAGTTCGGGCAGCGCCATCTGGGCGCCGTCATCGGCCTGGACACCCGCCTCGCGGCGCTTCTGCCCCGCGCGCCGCTGCTGCGGTGGCTTCGGACCCTTGGCGCCCCTGGGGCCCTTGGCATCCTGGGCACCCTTCGCCTCGCGCGGCTTGCGGCGCGGCGGCTTGGCTTCGGCGGGAAACAGCGTAGCCTGGCCGTCTTCGGCGGCAGGCGCCTCGGCCGGGGCCCCCGCTTCCGGAGCAGCCTCATCGGCCGGACGGCGCCGACGGAAAGGCGTACGCAAATTCCGCCGGCCCCGGGCCTTTTCCTGCGTGGGCGCACCTGCCTCCAATGGAGCGGACGCCTCCACGCTTTCGGCGGGGGGCATATCGTGCGTGGTTTCGTTCATGTATGGTCTTGGTTGCTTGTCTTCGTAACCGAGGACTCCTCGTCCTCGACACTCGGCGCCGGCTCGGCGTCGGGCGCTTGCATTTCGGTTTCCTGCTGGCTGGCGGACTCGTCCGCCGCATCGCCGGCGGCGATTTCCTCGCCCACCGGCTCCCGGGCCTGCGCCGCCTGGGCAGAAGCCTCGTCCGCCCCGGCGCCGCCGGAGTCGGCGCCTTCGACGACGGCTACTTCATCGGCGACAGTCACCTCATCGGCGACGGCCACATCCTCCGCGGCGACCACCTCGTCAACGGCAGTCCATTCATCCGCTGCGGCCGCTTCCTCGACGGTGGCCGCGCCCTCGGCGACGGCCACTTCTTCAACGGCGGCCTCGCGCGTTTCGCCGGCTCCGGCGGCCTCCGCGGCCGCGTCATCATTGGCAGCCGCCGAGGCCTCGCCCGGGATGTCCTGCTCGGCCCCGTCCACCGCCAGGGACAGGTCTCCGGATCCGTCCAGCCCGCTCAACGCGGCCACGGATTCGGCGGACTCCAGGGGCGGCAGCTCGTCCAGCGCCTTCAGCCCCAGGTCGTCCAGGAAATGTCGCGTCGTGCCGAACAGCGCCGGACGGCCGGGCGCGTCGCGATGGCCGATCACCTCGATCCAGCCGCGGTCCTCGAGGGTCTTGATGACCTGCGAGGACACGGTCACGCCGCGGATTTCCTCGATGTCGCCGCGCGTGACCGGTTGCCTGTAGGCCACGATCGCCAGCGTCTCCATGACGGCCCGCGAATACTTCGGCGGCCGCTCGGGATTGAGCCGTTCGAGATAGGGCCGCATGGAGGGCCGGCTCTGGAACCGCCAGCCGCTGGCCAGCGCCACGAGCTCGATGCCTCGCTCGGCCCATGACTGGTGAATGTCCTGCAACAGGCCGCGTATCGTGTCGTTGCCGACCTCGTCGGCGAACAGCTTGCGCAGTTCCGACAATTGCAACGGTTCCTGCGCGCACAAGAGCGCAGTCTCCAGCACGAGCCTTGCCTCGCTGGTGTTCATGAGCGTGTGATCAAACGGGCGTAATCCGTATGGTTCCCAATACGGGTTCTGATTCTTAGAGCATGTGGCCTGGACGACCGGCTCGACCGACCTTCAGGCGAGCTGGCGGAGTTCTACGTTATGCTGAACCGGCCTGTGATGATGCGGGAGCGTTTTGGGAGCCGGGTTCGTGACCACCGGCAAGACCGGCCGCGCCTTGTCGGCGCGGGCGCAAGCCCCTGCAGCGGTTCTTAGTGTAGCGTCTGCACGCGCTTGTCACAAGCCTCCGGGCAAACCGGTCCCGCGCGGTTGACGGGCCCCAACCCATTCCTGCCTCTCCATGCCTGCCTCCCGACTCTGGAACTCCGCCTATTTCCTGCTCATCACCACCGTGCTGTTCTGGTCGGGCAACTTCATCGTGGGACGCGCGGCCGGCGGCACCGTGCCGCCCATTGCGCTGGCCTTCTGGCGCTGGGCCGGCGGCACGCTGATCCTGCTGGTGCTGGCCCGCCGGCATTGGCTGAACGACCTGCCGGCCATTAGGCGGCACGTGCCGATCCTGCTCCTGCTGTCGCTGCTGGGCATCGCCGGCTTCAACACGCTGGTCTACATCGGATTGCGGCAGACGTCCGCGGTCAACGCGCTGTTGATGCAGTCGGCGATCCCCATGGTGACGCTGCTGTTCTCGTTCCTGCTATTGGGCCAGCGCGCGTCGCTGCCGCAGATCGCCGGCGTGGCGATCTCCCTGGCGGGCATCGCCGCCATCGCGACCCGCGGCCGCCCGCAGGACCTGCTCGCCCTCGCGCTCAATCCGGGCGACGCCTGGATCGTCGCGGCGGTCGCCGTCTGGGGCCTGTACACCACCCTGCTCGCCCGCCGGCCCGCCATCCATCCCCTCAGCCTGCTGACCGTCACCTTCCTGATGGGCACGCTGATGCTCCTGCCCCTGTACCTGTACGAGCACGCGCAAGGCGCGCGCATCGAAGCCGGCCTGCCGGGGGCACTGGCCATCGCCTACGTGATCCTGCTGCCCGGCATCGTCGCCAACTTCTTCTACAACCGCGGCGTGGAACTGATAGGCGCGGGACCCGCCAGCCTGTTCATCCACCTGATGCCGGTGTTCGGCACCCTGCTGGCGGTCGTGTTCCTGGGCGAGCGGGTCCACCTTTTCCATCTGGCCGGCATCGGCCTCATCGCGACGGGTATCGCGCTGGCGACGGCCGCACGCAGGCGGGCCGCCGGGCGGCGGCCGTCATCGTGACGAGGAAAGACCGGCGCCTGGCCGGCGCGGCTAGGGGCGGAAGTCGCCCGTTCCCAGCTGGACGATTCCGCTGGTGGGCGTGCCGAGGGTTTCCGCCGCCGCGCTGAGGATTTCGTGCCGGCCCCGGTGGAACGCGGCCAGCAACGCGTCGGCGGACGCATCCGAGGCGCCGAAGTGCTCGCGCAGCACATCGGCGGAAATCTCGAACTCCTGGGATTTGCGGCCCTCGAATCGGGCGGTGAAGCGAACGGCGCCGTCAAGCACGGCGGGCCGGACTTCTCTGGCAAGCTCCGTGGTCATAAGCCTGTCTCCGATAGTCTGAACCAGCGGCCGTCCCTAGGGCCTAGCGACGACCGATTCGCGCATCGCGATCCTTGACTCTAGGCCCAATGGCCGCGCGCGTCCACTGCACCCGGGGTAATGCGATGCATAAGCCCCAACCCATCCGGCTTGCGGCGGTGCAACGTTTCGTTGCATGCGCCGCGCGCGCCCGGCACAATCGCGGCTTTGCCGGATCGGCATGTCGCGCTTGTCAAGGAAATCCGCATGGCCATGCTGGGTCTGAGGGGAAAATCGCTGCTGGCACTGTTGTTCGCCTGCGCCGTGGCGCTGGTGCCGGCGGCGCTGCTGGCCTGGCAGGGCATCAACGCCGTCCGGGAATACTTCGGCGTCGCCTACGCCCGCAACCATACGCTGCTGAGCGAGCAGAAGCTGCTGGCGCCGGTCATGCGCGAACTGGCGCTGGCCCAGCGCATGGCCAACTCGACGCTGACGCTGGACTGGATGCGCGATCCGGCCGACCCCGAAAAACGCCGCCGCTTCTTCCGCGAGGCCCGGGGCTACCAGCGCGACTTCCGCGACCACTCCTATTTCGTCATCGACGGCACGCCTTCCTACTACTACAACGACGACAAGGGGCCCACGATCGAAACGCCCCGCTACACACTGAAACGTTCCGAACCCAAGGACGCCTGGTTCTTCTCGACCATGCAGGACAGCTCGCCCTACGACCTGCAGATCGACGTGAACCACGTCCTGGGCGTGACCAAGTTCTGGTTCAACGTGCAGGTGCGCGACGGCGAGCAGCGGCTGGGCATGATAGGCACCGGCCTGGACCTGACCACCTTCCTGAAGGGCTTCATGGAGGGAGTGGAGCCGGGCGTGACCACCATCATCTTCGACCGCCAGGGCAACATCCAGGTCCATCCCGACGCCGACCGCATCGCCTACAAGTCCATGACGGCCGAGGAAACCGCCCAGCGCACGGTCCAGGGACTGGTGGGCCGCGATACCGAGCGCAACCAGTTGCAGAAGGCCATGGCCGACGCCCTGGCGAACCCCGGCCACGCCGTTCCGCTGTTCGCCACGCTGAACGGCGCGAAATCGGCCGTCGCGCTGGTCTACCTGCCCGAACTGCGGTGGTACGTCCTGACGTCGGTGGACCTGGGCATCGCGCGCATCGTCAACTACCAGTGGCTGGTACCGGCGCTGCTGGCTCTGGCCGCCGTGCTGTTCCTGCTGCTCCTGGGTTTCGGCTACGCCGTGGACCGGCTGATGCTGGCGCCCCTGCGCCGGCTGCAGCACACGGCGCAGGCGATCTCGGCCGGCCGCTACGACGTCACCCTGCCCGAAGGCGGCAGCGACGAGATCGGCGAACTCAGCCGGGCCTTCGGCGTCATGGCCGAGAAGGTCCGCTCGCATACCGCCGAGCTGGAACAGCGCGTGCGCGAGCGCACCCAGGCGCTGGAAGAAGCCAACGAGCGCATGGCCGCCACCCACAAGACCATCGACGACTCCATCGACTACGCCAGCCTGATACAGCGCGCGATCCTGCCCGACCGCCAGCTGGTGCAGTCCCTGGGACGACACCATTTCGTGCTGTGGAAGCCCCGCGACGTGGTGGGCGGCGATTTCTACGTATTCCGCGCCGATGGCGACAACTGCCTGCTGGGCGTGGTCGATTGCGCCGGCCACGGCGTCGCCGGCGCGCTGATGACCATGCTGGCCCGCGCCGCCATCGACCACGCCATCGCCGAGGCCGGACCGGGCGACCCCGCAGCCATCCTGACCCGCACGGACGCGGCCATGCGCGCCATGCTGAGCGATGCGGAACTGCCGCGCGCGCTGGCCACCAACATGGACGCGGCCCTGGTCTACGTCGACCGGCATGCTGGACAGTTGCGCTTCGCCGGCGCGAAAATGGCGCTCTACGCCAGCAGCGGCGACGCTGTCGAGGAATACAAGGGCGCCCGCCGCGCCCTGGGGGAAAAGCGCGTCGGCGAATATGCCAATGTCACCCTGCCCCTGGCCGACCGCACGTTCTACCTCGTCACCGATGGCCTGCTGGACCAATCCGGAGGCGAGCATGGTTTCAGTTTCGGAAACAGGCGCCTGGTCGGCCTGCTGCAATCGGTGGCCGGGCTGCCGCTCGACCAGCAGGCCCGCGCCGTTACCCAGGCATTGGTAGACTACCAGGGCCGCCAACCGCAGCGCGACGATATTACCGTCTTGTCATTCAAGTTCGAGCAGGCCAACCTTAGCGCGGAGTCATGATGGATTCGATCGACCTCTTCGCCATGCGCGAAAGCTTCACCCGCGACCGCATCATGCTGTGTTTCAACGGCCCCATATCGCGCAGCCTGATCGAGGAAATCGGGAACGCGCTGCGCAACTATCTCCAGGCGGAGCAGGTGCAGCCCTCGGCGGCCATGGATGTTTTCGGCGCATACATCGAAATGACGCAGAACATCCGGCACTATGCCAGCGCCCAGGGCTACGCCGAGCACGAGGCGACGGCCACGGTCATCGTCGCCAACAAGGAAGACGGCCGCCACGTGGTGTCGGCCGGGAACGTGGTGGAGATCGCCGATGGCCACTCGCTGCTGGAACGGATCAACGCCCTGGCCCGGCAGGACAAGGCCCAGCTCAAGGCCAGCTACAAGGAACAATTGCGCAAGCCGCGCGAAGCCGGCGCCAGCAGCGGCTCCGGACTGGGCCTGATCGATATCGCCCGCAAGGCCAGCGAGCCGCTCAGCGCCTCGCTGCGGGAAATCGACGCCGGCCGGGCTTTCTTCAGCCTGAGCGCCGTCATCTAGCAAACGAGTACCAGCACCATGAGCAACCTCACGATTACAGGCAGCCAGTCCACTCCCGCCATCTCGGGCGATTGGGAAGCCGGCGTCCTGACCATGGCCGGCGATTCCTATCCCGAAAATTCCTTCGACCTGTTCAACCAGGTCATCGACTGGGTCGAACGCTTCCTGGCCGAAACCAGGCGCCCCCTGTCCCTGGAGCTGCACCTGCTCTACCTGAACACCAGCAGCGTCCGCGCCATCATGGACGTATTCGACCTGCTGGAGGACGCGCATGGCCGCGGCCACCCTGTCGCGGTCAACTGGCATTACGATAGGCGCAACGAACGGGTGGCCGAGCTGGCCGAGGAATTCAAGGAAGACTGCAGCTTTCCTTTCGCCATCCTCGCTCACGACTGACCTGACGACCATGAAACGCGACATCGAGGACCTAGGCCGGCGCATCGAGCAGTTGCTGGCCCAGCCGGAGTACCAGGACCACCCGCTGCGCGTGGCCCTGGACGAACTCTGGCGCGCCTTCCTCGACCAGACCACCCGGCTGGAGCGCGTCACCCACATCTCCGACGGCTATCAGACCCTGGCCAAGGAGCGCGAGAACGACCTGGACGAGCGGTTCCAGAAACAGTTGCGCAAGCTGGAGAAGCTGGCCCGCATCTCGGACCACTACCAGCGCATGATGCAGGACCTGAACGTCGCCCTGAGCGATGCCTCCAACCGCGACGTCCTGACCGGCCTGGCCAACCGCCGGCACCTGATGCAGCGATTGAAGGAAGAAAGCGAGCGCGCCTCGCGCTCGGGCCAGCCCTACACGATCGCCATGCTGGACATCGACCACTTCAAGCGCATCAACGACACGCTCGGCCATGCGGCCGGCGACCGCGCCCTGATCGAGGTGGGCCGCATCCTGCAAAGCTCGCTGCGCGAATACGACCTGTGCGGGCGCTGGGGCGGCGAGGAATTCATGATGATCATGCCCGGGACGACCCTGGTGTCGGCCCAGACGCTGGCGCAGCGGGTCTGCAAACGCATCCGCGAACACGCCGGCGCGCCGGACGTCGGCCAATCCATCAGCGCCAGCGTGGGCATCAGCGCCTATCGCCATGGCGAGCACTATTCCGACACCGTCGAGCGGGCCGACGCGGCCCTGCTCGAGGCCAAGCGCCGGGGCCGCGACTGCATCGTACTGTCCGAGGTCTGACGGCCTTGCCCGACGGCGCCGAACGCCGAAATACGACGATGGGGCCCGAGCCTCTATAATCTTCCCGCGGTCCGCCTGGACGGCACCGCAAAGCCGGACGCCATGATCCGGCGGAGCTGGAGGAGGCTCAGTTTCAACGGGCCATCGATGCACATCCAGCCTTTCCTCCTGTTCCCGGCTCTACGCCATCCCGCCTCGCGCAGCTACGCGCTGAGGTTGGCCGCCGCCTCGATACTGGCCATGGCGGCCGCCACCGTTTTCTCCATCGCCAACCCGTGGTGGGCCGCCATGGCCGTCTGGATGATCGGCCAGCCCACGCGCGGACTGCTGCTCGAGCGCAGCCTGATGCAATTGCTCGGCACCCTGGCCGGCGGCCTTGCCGCGGTAGGACTGGCCGCGCTGACGGACGGCGCCCCGGCGCTGCTGCTGACCGCGCTTTGCGTGTGGCTGGGCCTGTGCTGTGGCGCCAGCAACCTGCTGCGGCACCAGCGCGCCTACGGCGCGGCCTTGTGCGGGCTGACCACGGCCGTCATCGTCGTGCTGACCGTCGGCACGCCGCTCGACACGGCGGCTTTCGCTACGGCGCGCATGCTCGACAACATGATAGGCATCACCGCCTCGCTGCTCGTCATCGCGCTATGGAATCCGCCCTCTCCCGCGGCCGCCTTGCTGGAGAAGACCCGCGACCTGCTTTGCGCCACCCTTGCCCATGCCGCCCTGCAATTGGGGCCGGGGCTGCCGACGGACCTCGTGCCGCGTGCACGCCGGCTCGTGGCCGCCCTGGCGGAACTGGAAACCACGGCCGAGGACGCGACCGCCGGGTCCCTGTCCCAACGGCGCCGCCTCAAACCCCTGCGCGGACTGCTGGCGGGATTGCTCGACCTGGTCGCCATCATGCCGGCGCTGCGCCAGCACGCGACGGCGCTGGCCCCGGCCCACGCGGAAGACCTGGACCAGTTGCGTGCCAGCCTGGACGACCTGGCCGAGACCATCCAGGCGGGACGCGGAACCTCGCTGGCCATCGTCCGCACCGCGACCCGCCGCCTGCGCGGCGCCGATCCCCTGTTCGACACCTGCCTGGACGAATTCGAACAGGCGCTGGCAGCCATTGCGGCCAGCTACCGGAACATGGCGGCGACCCTGCCGGAACCCGCAGCCTCGGCCAGCGTCCACCATCCTGATATCGCCGGCGTGCGCATCGCCGCCTGGCGCGGCGTGGCCATCCCGGCACTGGCGGCAGGAGCGTGGCTGGCGTCAGGGTGGGAACCTCTGCGCTACCTCATGCTGGGCGCCTGCATCTTCACCGCCCTGTTCGCCTCGGTCGACGAACCCGTGCCGCTGATGCGGCGCGTGCTGGCCGGCGCGACCGCCGCGGCGGTCGCGGCCTTTGCGTGGCGCGTCGGCATCGCGCCCGTCGTGTCCCACCCCTGGCTGTCGCTGGCCCTGGCCTCGCCGCTCATCCTGGCTGCTGCCACGGCGCAGGCGCACCGCGGCACGGCATTCATCGGCCTGGCCTTCAACATGCTGTTCGCGGTGCTGGCGCAGCCGGTCAATATCGGACCCGCCGAACCGATGGCGTTGCTCACGGTCGAGCTCATGCTGCTGACAGGCATCGCATGCAGCTACGCCGCCTACCGCTGGCTGATCCCGATGACCACCCAGCGCCGCCGCCGGCACCTCCACCGCGCCATACGCGCCGAGGTCGCCGCCATCGCCCAGCAGGCCGGCACGCCCGCGCGCGCGGCGCGCCACCTGGCTCGCCTGCGCTTCCTGATCCTGGCGCTGATCGCGCGCTCGGGCATGGAAGCAGCCACCGCCGACGGCGCGCTGGCGGCGCTGTCGCTGGGACACGCGCTTGCCCGCATGGGCCACATGCTCGACCGGCGCCCCGACGCGCCGGAAGCGCCGTGGATAGGCCAGGCCCTGCACACGATGAGCAAGCCGCTGGCCATGCCGCACGACGCCGGTGCAACGCTGCAGAACTACGCCACCCGGGCCCGCGCGGCGGGCGCCTCCGCCACCATGCCCGCCGTCCGCTGGCTGGAGGAAGCCGCGGAGCACCTGACCGAACACACGGCATTCTTCCGCACGCAGCCGGCAAGGAAAGCATGGGCGCCGCAGGTTGCCGATCTTTCTTCTTCCCGCGCAAGGCAAAGCAGGGAACGCGCGTGAAGGCAGCTTCCCATGCTCCAGTTTGCATTGGGAACATGACAGGGATATAATCTTTTTCTTCAGACGCGGGGTGGAGCAGTCTGGCAGCTCGTCGGGCTCATAACCCGAAGGTCACAGGTTCAAATCCTGTCCCCGCAACCAAATAGAAAACGGCCTCGATCGCAATGCGACGAGGCCGTTTTGCTTTGTGTCTGCCTTGGTGCTCTCGTTCGAGATCATTCACGAAATAAACCGAGGAAATGATCCGAGCCACCCCACTATCAATGGCTCTTGAATCATCGCGTATTGGCCTGCGCTCTTCCCTTCACTTCCAAGCCCCTATCGAGGTCGTGGCAACCTGAAGGCATTGGACACGCATGCGCCTTCGAAGCACCCATACCGAGGAATGGACCGCGCAAATGCAAACGGCCTCGTCGCATTGCGATCGAGGCCGTTTTCTATTTGGTTGCGGGGACAGGATTTGAACCTGTGACCTTCGGGTTATGAGCCCGACGAGCTGCCAGACTGCTCCACCCCGCGTCTGAAGAAAAAGATTATACACGTACTCGCGCGGCCATGCCTCACGCCGCCAGCGCCACCTTCTCCCTGCCCTTCAATCCCAGCATCTCGCGCGCCTCGTCGGGCGTCGCGATGCCGAAGCCGAAGGACTCCAGGATGCCGCGTATCTTGCCCACCTGCTGGGCATTGGAAGTGGCCATTTCGCCGGGTCCGATGGACAGCGAATCCTCCAGCCCGACCCGCACGTTGCCGCCCATCAGCGCGGCCTGGGTGACCAGCGGCATCTGGTGGCGGCCGGCGGCCAGGACGGACCATTGGTAACTATCGCCGAACAGCTTGTCGGCGATGCGTTTCATGTGCACGAGGTTCTCGGGATCGGCGCCTATGCCGCCCAGCACCCCCAGCACGAATTGCAGGAAGATCGGCCCCTGCACCAGGCCCCGGTCGACGAAGTGCTTGAGGTTGTACAGGTGGCCGACGTCGTAGCATTCGAACTCGAAGCGCGTACCGTGCGCGCGGCCCAGGCGCTCGAAGATGGTTTCGATGTCGCCGAAGGTGTTGCGGAAGATGGCGTTGCGGGTCTTCTCCAGGTGCTCGCGCTCCCAGGGAAAGTCGAAGTCCTTCATCTTGTCCAGCACGGGGAACAAGGCGAAGTTCATCGATCCCATGTTGCACGAGGCCATTTCCGCCGAGGCATCGATGGCGCCGGCCAGGCGCTGATCGAGCGTCATGGTGTGCGAGCCGCCGGTGGTGATGTTGATGACGGCGTCGGTCTGGGCATGGATGCGCGGCAGGAATTGGCGGTAGACCTCGGGCTCGAAGGCCGGCCTGCCGTCGGCCGCGTGGCGGGCATGCAGATGCAGGATGGCGGCGCCGGCCCGTGCCGCGTCCACCGCCTGTTCGGCGATCTGGTCGGGCGTGATGGGCAGGTGCGGCGACATGCTGGGGGTGTGCACCGATCCGGTGACGGCGCAGGTGATGATGACTTTTCTGGGCACGAAGAGGCTCCTGGTCTGGCGTTATGCCGGCTCGGGGACGACGCGGTTTTCGATGTGGCCGATGCCGTCGATCTCGACGCGCATCACGTCGCCGATCTTGAGGAAGGAAGGCGGATCCATGGCGGCGCCCACGCCCGAGGGCGTGCCGGTGGCCAGGATGTCGCCGGGCTCGAGCGTCATGACGGTGGACAGGTAGGCGATCTGGTCATAGATGTTGTAGATCATCTCGCCGGTCCGGGCTTCCTGGCGCACTTCGCCGTTGACCCGCATGCGCAGCGTCAGCGCCAGCGGATCGGGCACTTCGTCGTCGGTGACGATCCATGGGCCGATGGGGCCGGTGGTGTTGAACGACTTGCCCAGGGTCATGGTGGCCGAGCGCCGCTGCCAGTCGCGCACCGAGACGTCGTTGCACACGAGGTAGCCGGCGATGACCTCCCGGGCCCGCTCGGCCGGGACGTGGCGGCAGCGGGTGCCGATGACCACGCCCAGTTCGGCTTCGTAGTCGAGCTTGTCCGAGACGCGCGGCATGTGCACCGGATCGTAGGGACCGTTGATGCAGCTGACCTGTTTGTTGAACCAGACCTGGCTGTCGGGCACGTCCACGCCGGCGCGCTTGGCCTCGATCACGTGCTTGCCGTAGTTCATGCCGATGGCGAGGTACTTGCCGGGATCGGGCACGGGCGCCTCCAGCCTGACGTCGGCCAGCGGATAGGCCGGCGCCTGTTCGGGATCGACGTCGCGCGCGCGTTGCAGCAGCGCGCGCCCGCCGGCGAGCAGGCCACGCATGGTGGCGGGCAGCGCCGGGTCGGCGGCCGCGAGGTCGATCACGCGCGCGCCCTCGACCTTGCCGACGGAGGTCCTGCCGCGATGGGAGAAAGTGACGAGTTTCATGGGTTCCTTGTTCAAGCGGAAGAAGAAGGTGGTCCGGCCAGGGCCTGCGCCAGTGCGTCGGGCGGCAGGTGGCCCCAGTCGCTGATGCGGTCGTATTCGCGCACGTCGTTCCAGTCCTCGCCCACGGTGCGGCCGGTGGCGCCGATCTCGACGCGCCAGCCGTCGGGGCCCAGGCTGTAGAAACTGACCATGCCGTCGTTGGCGTGCTGGCCCAGCGTGTTGGCGAGCGGCGTGCCGGCGCACAGCGCGCGGTCGTAGGCCAGGCCCACGCTGCGCACGTGCGCGACTTCGAAGTTGATGTGGTGCAGGCGCTGCGGGACTTCGGGCCGCGGCAGGTAGGCGATGGCCAGCGAATGGTGGCGCGGATTGCAATGGAAGAAGGAGACGTGCATCTCGATCTCCCCCATCGGCAGCCGCAGCCAGTCCGACAGGACGAGGCCCAGGCCGTCGATGGCGAAGCGGCGCGCCGCGTCGTATTCGCCGGCGTCGCCCACGGCGAAGACGAAGTGGCCGAAGCCCTGCCCCTGCGTGACGAAGCCTTCGGGAAAGTGCGGGCTCGCGAAAGGCGTTGCCGCGTCCTCCAGCCCCGTCACCAGCTCCAGCGGAACGTCCCAGGGAGTCTGGATCACCGTCAGGTCCCGCACGCGCCGGGCTGCGCGCTCGTCCGCCGTGCCGGCGCGCATGCGCCACCCCTGGGCCGACAAGCGCCCCAGCACGCGGTCATATACCTGCGCATCGACCGCCTCGAAGGCGATGCAGGCAGCATCGTTGCGCGCGCCCTCGCGCACCCATACCCGCTGGGCCTTGCCATCGACGCGCCAGGTCGCCGCCCCATCGGCGGCGGGTTCGCCGGGCATCAGGCCCACGACGTCGGTCAGGTAGCGCCCCAGGTCCGCCGGCGCGGTGCTGTCCAGGCCGATGTAGGCCGCTTCCAGTCCTGTCCTCACACCAGCCTCCTATTGCTGCACCGGCTGGGCGTTCACGTCGCGCAGCACCTTTTCCCAGCGCGTGCGCTCGGCCCGCCAGTAGTTGCCGAACTCATCCACCGACATGGGCTTGGGGTAGACGCCCAGGGTGTCGAGCTTGTCGATCACGTCACGCTCGGCCAGCACCGTGGCCAGGTCCCGGTTGACGCGCTCGATGGCCGGCTTGCCCGTGCCTTGCGGCGCGACGACCGCGAACCAGCCGTTGATGACCAGCGAGGGATAGGACTCGGACGCCGCGGGCAGGTCGGGACGATTGGGTACCCGTCCCTCGGAGAACATCACGATGGGCTTGAGCCGACCGCCCTTGATCATGGGCTCGATGGGCGGCACGCCGTCGATCAGCATCTGGGCATCGCCCCCGACCACGGCCGATATGCTCTGGGAACTGCTGGAGAACGGCACGGCGCGCAGCGGCACGCCGGCGGCGCGCGACAGCATGTCCACCGCCAGGTTGGGCACCGAGTACAGGAAGGTGGTCGATACCACGAAGGTGTCGGGCTGGCGACGGGCCATGGCCAGCACGTCGGCCAGCGTGTTGGCGGGCGACGAGGCGCTGACCGCCGCCATCATCGGGCTGATGCCCACCATGGCCACCGGCTGGAAGTCGCGGACGATGTCGACCTGCGAGCTCTTGTACATGTAGGGCGTGAGCGTCAGTACCGAAGCGGGGGTGAACACGAACATGTGCTCGTCGCGCTCGGCCGATTTCACCGCCGCCAGCCCGACCAGGCCGCCGGCCCCGGGCTTGTTCTCGACGATGACCGGCTGGCCCCAGATCCTGGACAGCTTGTCGCCCAGGAGCCGGGCCATGATGTCGGGCGCCGTCCCGGCCGCAGCCGGCAGGACCAGCCGCACCGGCCGGGATGGCCAGGTGGCCGCTTGGGCCGTGCCGGCCAGGCAGGCCGCCAGCGCGAGGCCGGCGGCGATCCATTTGCGTCGTGAAGCGTTCATGCGTCTGTCTCCTGGATGGTCTTGTCTTGTGTGGTGGTGCGATGCCGGTTCAGGCGTGGACCGCGGCGCGCCCGGCCGCGAGTTCCAATGCCATGGCGCCTTCTTGCGGATCGTGGCCGCGCCATGCCACGTACTGGTCCGGCCGGATCAGGACCAGGTCGGCGCCATAGAGCTCGCGCAGGCCGTCGATGGGAGGCGCCACCACCGTCAGCGGAACGTCCGTGCCCGCCTGCGCGGCCAGCGCCTGGGCCGCGTCCCGCGCGGCCGGGCGGGTGGCGAGCAGCGTCATCCCGCGGAAGGCGAAATGGTCGAACAACGACGCCCCGCGCTCCCGGCCCGGCGCCAGCCAGGCATGCGGCGCGCGGCAGCCCGGGCGGGCGCTCTGCACGTAGCGTGTGGAGTCCCAGGCCTCGCCGCCCGTCTCCGGTCCGTGCGCCAGCACTGGCGACTGCTCGTAACGGCTGCCCAGCACCACGCCCAGCGAATCGAATTCCTGGCGCTTGGAGGCAAGGATGGCCCGCTCCGCTTCCCGGCGGGCGGCGTCCCCCGCCGGCCCGTCGTCCTCCAGGCCATCGCGCCACAGGCTGCCCGAGCTGTGCGACAGGTTGTGCACGGCCTCGTCCACCACCCGGCGATGCACCTGGCGGCGTTCCACTTCGTAGCTGTCCAGCAGCGCGGGACCGCCCCAGCCGTCCAGCGCCGCCGCCAGCTTCCATCCCAGGTCCACGGCATCGCCGATGCCCATGTTCATGCCATGGCCGCCGAAGGGCGGGTGCAGGTGGCAGGCATCGCCGGCCAGGAACACCCTGCCGTCGCGATAGCGCGTGGCGATCAGGCGATGCGCGGTCCATTCGTCGCGATGGCGGATGTCGATCGGGATGTCCAGGCCCAGCGCGGCACGCATCAGGCCTTCGATGGCCGGCTCCTCGCCGTCGCGGCGGGCATAGCCGAAGGTCCACATGTCGTTGGCGTCCAGCGGCGCGACGACCGCCGGCGCCTCCGGATTGACGAGCCAGTACATGACCGCCGGCCCCAGCCCGTGCATGCCGGCCAGGCCCGGGGCGTGGAAGATGATGTTGCGGTGATGCGAGAGCGGCGAGACCCCCTCCATCCGGATGTCCAGCCGGGCGCGCACGGTGCTGCGGGCGCCATCCGCGCCGGCCATGTACGCGGCCCGCACGCGCAGCGGTCCATCCGGTCCTGCCAGCACGGCTTCGACCCCCTGCCCCGACTGCGAAAAATCCTCAAGCCGGGTCGAAAAGCGCACCTGCACGCCCGGCAGGCTCTGCGCGTGGTCGCGCAGCACCTCTTCCACCTTGTATTGGGGCACCCACTGCGCGTGCTCGGGAAAGCGCTCGTCGCGCCTGGGCGAGCAATAGAACGCGTTGGTGAACCGCGCCAGTTCCCGGCCGGCCAGCCTAGTCGCGAACACCACGTTGGACGGATAGTCGACACCGAAGGGGGCCGCCTGCGCCAGCTTGCCCGCCACGCCCCAGCGCCGCATCAGCTCGCGCGAACGCACGTTGGTCGTCTTGGCGCGGGGCGCGAGTCCCACCCGGTCGTGCTGCTCCACCACCAGGCAGCGCCGCCCCTGCATGCCCAGCTCGATGGCCAGCGCAAGCCCAACGGGGCCCGCCCCGATCACCAGCACGTCGGTCTCCAGCAGCGTCTCGCCCGCCATGCCGTCTCCTTCCTGTGTTCTTGAATTGACAGCAGCTTAGGCATTCGGCGATGCTCTGGAAAGATCATTACCTTGATATAGGTTATGAACAATTCAGATAACCAGGACCCGCAGATCGCCGATTTGCGGGCGGTGCTGGCACTGATCGAGGACGGCACCGTCACCCGCGCCGCCCGGCGCCTGGGGCTGACCCAGTCGGCGCTCAGCTACCACCTCGACCGCATGCGCAAGCGTTTCGCCGATCCGCTGTTCGTCCGCGTGGGCAACCGCATGGCGCCCACGCCGTTCGCCCAGCGGCTGGCCGAGCCGGCCTCGCGGGTACTGCGCATCGTGGAAACCGAGATCGCCGGGCTGGCGCGTTTCGATCCCGCCCAGACCAACCGGGAGTTCCGCATCGGCGTCAACGAGATCGGCGCCATCGTGCTGGTGCCCAAGCTGATGAAGCGCCTGGCCGAGGTCGCCCCGCACGCCCGCCTCGCCCCCACGCAGGTCTCGGCCGACACCATGGCCGCCGCGCTGGAATCGGGCGAACTGGACGTCGTCGCCGGACACGTCCCGCGACCGCACGACGCCCTGCTGCGCCAGCATCTCTATCGCCGCGCCTACGTCTGCGTGGCGCGCCGCGACCATCCGCGCATCGGCGATACGATGACCCTGCGCGAATTCGGCCGCACGCCGCAGGTCCAGTCGCCGTCCGTGCCCATCACCTTCGCCTGGATCAACGACCAGTTGCGCAAGCACGGCGCGCAGAGCCAGGTGCGGCTCACCACCGAACACGTGGCCGCGATTCCTTTCATCGTGGCCGCCAGCGACCTGATCGCCATCATTCCGGACGAGGTCTACCACCTGTTCCAGCCTATCGCGCCGATCAAGAAAGTGCGGCTGCCGCTGCGCATTCCGTCCATCGACGTGCACCAGTACTGGCACTCGCGCGTGGCCGGCGATCCGGCGAACCAGTTCTTCCGCTCGGTGGTCTACGAGGTGGGCTGCGAACGCCAGCCCGCTTCGCCCGGCGACCTCTCGTATACTTGACGCACCTCCCGGATCTCCGCAACCGCCGGGGCGCAGCGCCGCTTCCGCCCCCTGGACACGCCATGACCGCTTCCGAACGCGCCCTCACGTATTTCCCGGCTCCGCGCTCCCAGCGCTACTGCTCGCAATGCGGCAACCTGCTGACCCGCCGCATTCCCGACGACGACAACCGCGAACGCGATCTCTGCGACCACTGCGGCGCGATCCACTACCAGAATCCCCGCATGGTGCTCGGGACCATTCCCGTCTGGGAAAAGCAGGTGCTGCTGTGCCGCCGGGCAATCGAGCCGCGCCATGGCTACTGGACCCTGCCCGCCGGCTTCATGGAGCTGGGCGAGACCACGGCCCAGGGCGCGGCCCGCGAGACCCAGGAAGAGGCCGGCGCCCGCATCGAGATGGGGCCGCTGTTCGCCGTGCTGGACATTCCGCACGTGGACCAGGTCCACATCTTCTATCTTGCGCGCCTGACCGACGTCGAGTTCGAGCCGGGCCCCGAAAGCCTGGAAGCCCGATTGTTCGACGAGGACGAGATTCCCTGGGACGACCTGGCCTTCCGTTCGGTCTCCACCGCGCTCAGGCTGTTCTTCGCCGACCGGGCGCGCGGCACGTTCCAGATCCACAGCGACACCCTGCTGCGCGGTCCCGAGCCGGTTCCCGCGTTCTCCACGCCCGCCCCTTGAGTCCCTCGCGCCCGCGCATGCCGGCCCTGCTGGAGCCGGACACGCCCTTCCCGCCGCTCGAGCAGGCGCTCGAGGATCCCCCGGGCCTGCTGGCCGTGGGGGCCGACCTGTCCATCGAACGGCTGCGCGCCGCGTACGCGCACGGCATCTTCCCCTGGTACCTGCCGGGCGAGCCCATCCTGTGGTGGAGCCCGGACCCCCGCATGGTGCTGTTCACCGACCGCTTCTCGCCCTCGCATTCGCTGCGCAAGAAGCTGCGGCAGGTCGAACGCGATCCCGCCATCGAGGTCAGGGTCGACACGGCTTTCGACGACGTCATGCGTGCCTGCGCGGCGCCACGCAGCGACGAGCGTCCGGCCACCTGGATCACGCTGCCCATGCAGCGGGCCTACCGGCTGTGGCACCGGCAAGGCCAGGTGCATTCGGTGGAAACCTGGATCGACGGCGAACTTGCCGGCGGGCTGTACGGCGTCTGCCTGGGCCGGATGTTCTATGGGGAATCCATGTTCACCCGGGTGGCCGACGGATCCAAGATCGCGCTGGCCTACCTGGTGCGTTTCTTGCGTCGCCATGGCGTGGAGATGATCGACTGCCAGCAGGACACGCGCCATCTGGCCTCGCTGGGTGGCGCCACGATTGCCCGCGCGGAATTCGAGCGCCTGATTGTAAAATTCACCCGGATGCCCGAGCTTCCGTGGCGCTCGGGCAGGCTGCGCCATGACGGCGAGATCGTCGACCTGGACGCGCCCCACGCTGCGGCCGACCCCGGCTGAACCGCGCATGACCCACCTTCGAGAACTCCCCTTCGCCGCGCTGCAGTTCTATGCGACCGCTCCCTACCCGTGCAGCTACCTGGGAGACCGGATGGCGCGCTCGCAAGTGGCCACGCCCAGCCACCTGATCAACGCCGACGTCTATTCCGAACTGGTGCGCATGGGATTTCGCCGCAGCGGCGTATTCACCTACCGGCCCCACTGCGACGGCTGCCGCGCCTGTGTGCCGGTGCGGGTGCCGGTGAACCGCTTCCGGCCCAACCGCACCCAGTCCCGCACCTGGAAGCGTCATGCCGATCTGCAGGTATTCGTGGCCGAACTGGCCTATTCGTCCGAGCACTACTCGCTCTATCAGCGCTACCAGTCGACCCGCCACCGCGGCGGCGGCATGGACCAGGACAGCCGCGAGCAATACGCGCAATTCCTGCTCCAGAGCCGCGTCAACACGCGCCTGGTCGAGTTCCGCGACCGGCAGGGACAACTGCGCATGGTGTCCATCATGGACGTGCTGTCCGACGGCCTGTCGTCGGTCTACACCTTTTTCGACCCCGACATGAAGGGCAGCCTCGGTACCTGGAACATACTCTGGCAGCTCGAGCAATGCCGGCTGCTGGAACTGCCCCATCTCTATCTGGGATACTGGATAGAACAAAGCCCGAAGATGGCCTACAAGGTGAACTTCCGGCCCCTGGAAATGCTGGTCAACGGCGAATGGCGCGAATACGCCGGCCCGCCGGCCGCCAGGCCAGCCGGGCCGGCCGTCATCGATACCAGCCGCCTGCACGCCTCCTCTCGCCACGGCCATCCCGACGATGCGCCGTCCTCCACCTCCTGATCCCCATCCGCCTGATGTCCGCGTTTTTTCAAGCCTATCCGCTGTTGCGTCCAGCCCTGTTCGCCCTGGAACCCGAAACCGCCCATGCCCTGACCCTGTCCACGCTGCAGCGCGTGTACGACATGGGATGGACACGCCCCTCCCGCGCCCCGGACCGTCCGGTCGCCCTCATGGGCCTGACGCTGCCCAACGCGGTCGGCCTGGCCGCCGGCCTGGACAAGAACGGCGGGCATATCGACGCGCTGGGCAGCCTGGGCTTCGGCTTCATGGAAATCGGCACGGTCACGCCCCGGCCGCAGCCCGGCAACCCGCTGCCCCGCCTGTTCCGCCTGCCCCGCGCCGAGGCGCTGATCAACCGCATGGGCTTCAACAACGACGGGCTGGCCGTGTTCCTGGCCAACGTCCAGCGCAGCGGCTACCGGGCGCGCGGCGGCATCCTGGGGCTGAACATAGGCAAGAACGCCGACACGCCCATCGACAAGGCGGCCGACGACTACCTGGCCGGGCTCGAGGCGGTCTATCCCCACGCCGACTACGTCACCATCAACATCTCGTCGCCCAACACCCAGAACCTGCGCAGCCTGCAAGGCGCCGACGAACTTTCCGTCCTGCTGCGCCAGCTCGACCAGGCGCGGGACACCCTGGCGGCCCGGCACGGCCGCCGCGTGCCGCTGGCGGTCAAGATCGCGCCGGACCTGGACGAGAGCCAGATCGATGCCATCGCCGACCTGCTGCCGCGCCATGGCATCGACGGCGTCATCGCCACCAACACCACGCTGTCGCGCGATGCCGTCCGCGGCTTGCCCCATGCGGGCGAGGCCGGCGGCCTGTCCGGCACGCCGGTACGGGAAATGTCGCTGCGGGTGGTCGAACGCCTGCGGCGCCAGGCCGGCAACGCGCTTGCCATCGTCGGCGTGGGGGGCATCCTGGAAGGCCGCCACGCGGCCGAGAAGATCGCGGCGGGCGCGGACGCGGTCCAGCTCTACACCGGTCTCATCTATCGCGGCCCCGCGCTGGTCGGGGAATGCCTGTCGGCCGTCTCGCGGCTTCGGAGCTAGGCACTGGGGATATCCCCGTGTGCCTTGTATGACAACGGGGATGCTGCGTCGCGGAAATTCTGTGCACAGGCGTTATACTGACCCAATAAGAAATGGCCTGCTGCAACGCAGAAAGGCCACCCATCTGCGGTGTAATAAAGCTATGAAATTTCACCATATGGGATAAACTAGCTTCATCGCGTAGAGACTCACCACGACAATGCCAAGAGTCACGACCCCCGACGCGGCCATGATCGCCCCGTCCGCGGCCCCCGCGCCGCAGATCGCCATCCAGGTGCTCGAACGCACCATGCACCTGCTCGACGCCCTGGCCCGGCACCCCGATCCGGTCAGCCTGAAAGAGCTGGCCCAGGCCACCGGCCTGCACCCTTCCACCGCCCACCGCATCCTGAACGACCTGGTCGCCGGCCGCTACGTCGACCGCGTCGACAGCGGCATGTACAGCCTGGGCATGCGGCTGCTGGAGCTGGGCCACCTGGTCAAGGGCCGGCTGAACGTGCGCGACGCCGCCATCACGCCCATGCGCATGCTGCATCGCCTGACGGGCCAGACCGTCAATCTTTCCGTGCGCCAGGGAGACGAGATCGTCTACATCGATCGCGCCTACAGCGAACGTTCGGGCATGCAGGTGGTGCGCGCCATCGGCGGCCGCGCCCCGCTGCACCTGACCTCCACGGGCAAGCTGTTCCTGTCGGCCGACGATGCCCGCCTGATCCGCGCCTATGCGCTGCGCACGGGCCTGCAAGGCCACACCTCCAACAGCCTGACCGACCTGGCCAAGCTCGAGCGCGAGCTGGACCAGGTGCGCGCGAAGGGCTATGCCCGCGACAATGAAGAACTGGAAATGGGCGTGCGCTGCATCGCTGCCGGGATCCACGACGACACGGGCAAGCTGATTGCCGGCCTGTCGATCTCGGCGCCGGCCGACCGCATGCAGGACGGCTGGATCGACGCGCTGGTGGATACCGCCAGCCAGATCTCCGAAGCCCTGGGCTACGAACCGTCGCACGCGGTATCGGCGGCCTGACCCCGCGCGGGCGCCGGCCCGGTCCGCCTCAGGCGAAGCCGCCGTTGACCCGCAACACCTGCCCGTTGACCCAACCGCCGTCCGGGCCCGCCAGAAATGACACCGCGGCGGCGATCTCCTCCGGCGTGCCCAGGCGCTCCAACGGCGCCAGCCGCGCGATCTGGTCGATCTGCTCGGCCGTCTTGCCATTGAAGAACAGCTCGGTGCCGACCGGCCCGGGCGCGACGGCGTTGACGGTCACGCCTCGTCCGCGCAGTTCGTTCGCCAGCACCCGCACCAGTCCCTCGACCCCCGCCTTGGAAGCGATGTAGGGGCCGTAGGACGGGAAGGCGCGCGCGACGACGCTGGTGGAAAGCGCGATGATCCGCCCGCCCTCGCCCATGCTCGCGGCGGCTTGTGCCAGGACGAGGAAGGCGCCGCGCAGGTTCGTGGCGATCACCTGATCGAAGTCGGCCAGGCTGTCCGGGGCGACAGGCACTATCGGCATGACGCCCGCGCTATTGACCACCACGTCGATCCGGCCGTAGGCCTGCCGCGCCCTGGCGAACAGCGCGGCCACGTCGTCCTCGCGGCCCACGTCGCCCTGGACCGCCAGCGCCCGGCCCCCGGCGGCTTCGATCGCGGCCACGGTTTCCCCGGCCTTGGCGGCATTGCCCGCGTAGTTGACGACCACCGCATAGCCGTCGGCCGCCAGCCGGCGGGAAATGGCCTGCCCGATGCCCCGCGATCCCCCGGTGACGATGGCGGCCTTCGTGATGTCCGTGCTCATGATGAATCCTGGAAAGAAGAAAGGATGGCGAGCATTCTTCTTGTTTATCTTGTTGAGATAAACCCTGCTAAATTGGCATCTCAATTCAATGACAGACAACAATCCCCGTGGACCGCTTCGAATCGCTCCAATTGTTCACCCGCATCGTGGAACTGGGCAGCTTCAGCCGGGCCGCGATGGCGCTGGACATCCCCCGGGCTACCGCCACCCACGCCATCAAGGAGCTCGAGGCCAGGCTGGCGACGCGCCTGCTCGAGCGCACTACGCGCCATGTCCGCCCGACGCTGGACGGACAGGCCTTCTACGAACGCTGCGTACACGTGCTGAGCGAGCTGGACGAGGCCGAATCCTCGCTGCTGCATGTGGCGTCGAATCCGCGCGGCGTCCTGCGCGTGGACATGCACGGCACGCACGCGACCCGGATCGTCCTGCCCAGCATAGACCGGTTCCACGACCGCTATCCGGGCATCGACCTCGTCGTCAGCAGCGGCGACAGGCTGGTCGACCTGGTACGCGAAGGCGTCGACTGCGTGATACGGGCTGGCCATCCGCGCGACTCGTCCCTGGTGGCACGTCCGCTGGCGGTCATGCCCCAGGTCCTCTGCGCGAGCCCCGGATACCTGGCCCGCTTCGGCACGCCTGGCCATCCCGACGATCTGGCGGGGCACCAGGTCGTACGCTTTTTCGCCAGCCAGGGCACGTCCGACTATCCGCTGGAGTTGGTGGTCGACGGCCAGGCCCGCAGCTATGCGCTGGGTGGCTGGATGTCGGTGAACGATGCCGAGAATTACGTGACTTGCGCACTGCGGGGCTGCGGGCTGATCCAGTTGCCGCGCTTCCACGTCAAGGACGAACTGCGCGACGGGCGGCTGGTGGAAGTGCTGCCCGGATGGCGCAGCCCGGGCCTGCCGCTGTCGGTGCTCTACCCCTCGCACCGCCAATTGTCCCCGCGGGTGCGGGTGTTCATCGATTGGCTGCGGGCCCTGTACGAGGAAAGATTCCCGCCCGACGCGCCCTGAAGCCGCCGGAAAGACAAACGCCGCGCAAGCGCGGCGTCGTCATGGCCGGAAGGCGGGGTGGCCTACAGCGAGCCGATCTCGCGCTGGACCCACTGGCGGATGCGCTGGGCGTCGGCGGTGCGCGTGAGCGAGCCGACCGAATCCAGCAGCACGATGGCCATGTCGCGGCCGCCGATATTGGCCAGCATGACCAGGCAGCGTCCGGCTTCGTTGATGAAACCGGTCTTGGACACGATGATGTTCCAGTCGGAACGGGCCACCAGGCGATTCGTGTTGCGGAAGGTCTGGTGCCGGCCGCCGATATCGACGGAATATTCGGTATCGGTCGTGTACTGGCGGATCAGCGGGCGTTGCGAACCTTCGCGCATCAGGCGCACGAGATCGCGGGCGCTGGAGACGTTCTCGCTCGACAGGCCGGTAGGCTCGACGTAGTGCGTATCGTGCATGCCCAGTGCCGCGGCCTTGGCGTTCATGGCCTGCACGAACGCCGGCAGGCCGCCGGGGTAGTTGCGCCCCAGCGCGTTGGCGGCGCGGTTCTCGGAAGACATCAGCGCCAGGTGCAGCATGTCGGCACGCGACAGGCGCGTACCGACCGACAGGCGGGAATGCGTGAACTTGTGCGTATCGATGTCGTCGGTGGTGACCTCGATCATCTCGTCCAGCGGCAGGCCGGCGTCGACCACGACCAGCGCGGTCATCAGCTTGGTGATGGAGGCGATGGGCGCCACCGCGCCCTCGTTCTTGGCGAACAGCACGTCCGAGGAATTCAGGTCCTGCACGAAGGCCACGCTGGAACGCAGCGACAGATTGCCATCGGCATCCTCGAGCGGGGCGGAAGGCGCATAGGAAGCGTGCCGGATGCCGGCCGAGGCGACCGCCTTCCTGGGGGCGGCCTTGGCGACGCGCTTTTTCTTGGCGGGAACGGAAGCCGTTCTGGACGCCTTGGCGGACTTGGTCTTGGTCGCGGTGGCTTTTTTCGCCGGCTTCGCCTTGGCGCTCTTGGACGTCGTGGGGGTGGCCGCGTAGGCAACGGGAGCAGCCGCGGGCAGGACCAGCCCGGCGGTTAGCGCGCACATCAATGAAACCGACAGAATGCTCTTTCTGATGCGCGCCATGTTTCCTCCGGTAACGACTCAGCCCAGGCGCCGCAGCATATCAGATTTTTGGATAAAAATCTCCATTAAATGAACGACTTAGCGCGCACTTTTTAAGTCGTTATTTAAATGCCACGGCAAAAATTACAAAAAATGCAACGAGGGGGGCGGCATCCCCAGGACAGCCGCCCCCCCGCACGCCGGCAAACGGCGAGGTCAGTCGGCGTAGACGCCGGCCTTTTTGATGACCGCGCCCCACTTGGCGGTCTCGGACTTCACCAGCGTGTCGAGCGCCGCCGGCGTGGCCTTGTCGTTCAGCACGATGGCCCCCAGTTCGGTCATGCGCTGCTTGAACGCGGGATCGTCCAGGCCGGCCTGCAGCGAGGCCTGGAGCTTGGCGACGATCTCGGGCGAGGTGCCCTTGGGCGCCCACAGGCCGTGCCAGATGCCCACCGAGAAGTCCTTCAGGCCCGACTCGTCCAGCGTGGGCAGGTCAGGCAGGCTGGGCACGCGGGTCTTGCTGGTGACGGCGTAGGCCTTGACCTTGCCGGCCTTGATCTGCCCGGTGGTGTTGGTGGTCTGGTCGCACATGAAGTCCACCTGCTTGCCCAGCAGGTCGTTCATGGCCGGCGCGGTACCCTTGTAGGGAATGGTCTGGAATTCCGAGCCTATCGTGCTCATGAACATCAGGCCGCACAGGTGCGAGGCCGAGCCGATGCCGGCATTGGCCATCGACAGCTTGCCGGCGTTGGCCTTCACATAGGTCAGGAATTCCTTGATGTTGGCGGCCGGAAAGTTTTCGCGCGCGATCAGCGTCATCGGCACGTCGACGGTCAGCCCGATGGGCTGGAAGTCATGGGCCTGGTCGTAGCTCAGCTTGCGGTACAGCGCGGGCGCGGTCGAGAAGCCGATGTGCATGAGCAGCACGGTATAGCCGTCGTTCGGCGCCTTGGCCACGCGGGCGGTACCGATGGTGCCGCCGGCACCGCCGACGTTCTCGACCACCACGGTCTGGCCCAGCGACTTGCGCATGGCCTCGGCCAGCGAGCGCGCCACCACGTCGGTGGGACCGCCGGCGGCAAACGGGACGATCATCGTGACCGGTCGAGTGGGATAGCCCTGCGCCATCGCCTGCGTAGGTGCGAGGACGGCCGCGCTGGCCAGGGCCGCGGCCCCGATCGTCGCGGACACAGCTTTCTTGTGGATAGCCATTCTTTTATCTCCTGCCTCGTTAAATAGTTGCGCCGCGAGCCGACAACTCCCGCGGCGGTGAGACGAGTTTAAGGGATGGAAACCACGAAGCCGTGACGGTTTCGCCTATCGTTTCCCCTGAGCCCAGGCCACCGCGAACGCCGACAGCGCCATGCCCGCGACCATGGTCGCGGTCAGCGGCTCGTCGAAGGCGGCCCAGGCCATCAGCGCCGTCACCGCCGGAGTCAGATACATCAGGCTGGCCACGCGCGTGGCCGCCCCGCGCCGGATCAACAGGAACAGCAGGCAGATGGCGCCTATCGACAAGGCGAAGACCGACCATGCCCAGGCGCCCGCCAGCGGCCAGGTCCACTGCACCGCCATGGTCTCGAACATCCACGCCGCCGGCAGCACGACGATCAGCGAAGCACCGAACTGCAGCAGCAACCCGGCCCGCAGGTCCACCCCGGGACAGAAGCGTCTCTGATAAACGGTGCCCGCCGTGATGGACAGCAGCGCCGCCACGGCAAAGGCCAGGGCCTGCGAGGTCAGGCCCATCGTGCCGATACGGTTCCCCACGACCAGGGCCACGCCCACGAACCCCAGGACCAGCCCGGCCCACTGCCGCGCGGAAGGAGGCTCGCCCATCCAGCGTCCGGCCACCGCGGTCAGCAGCGGCTGCAGCCCCACCACCAGCGCCGCCAGGCCCGCCCCCATGCCCAGGTGGATGGCGATCCAGACGCCTCCCAGGTAACCGGCCTGCAGCAGCACGCCGGCCACCGCCATGTGGACACCCTGCCGCCGGCCCGGCCAGGCGATGCCGGCGCTGAACGGCGCCAGCACCACCAGCACGCCGGCGAAGCGCATCGACAGGAAAGTCAGGGGTTCGGCGTAGGGCAGGCCGTAGCGGGCGACGACGAAACCGGTGCTCCAGATCAGGACGAAAAACGGGGAAATCAGGCGGGATGGCAGCGATGAACCCACGACGGCGGCCTTTCGGAGGGTGTCAGGCCGAGAAGTGTAGCCGCCGGGCGGTGCCCCGCACCATGCCTGGGCACAGTAGAACGCCCGGGTATGGCGCATCGCACCAAAACAACGTGGCGCAATGCAACACATCCGCCGGGTCCGCAAAGGCGCGGATCGGGCGTTCCGCTTTTTCCGCCGTTTCCTCCTCCTGTCTTAAAAAAATGTCTTTAATCAGTCACTTATGGGTTTTGCCAACAAAGTGCGATTTTTTCCGCGGGCATCTTGACTTTCGGCGGCACGTCCTTAAAATACGTTTTGTGCATCGCAGCAAAGTCGCTTACCGCGATACGGTGCGTGCACCAGGATCGGGCTTTTTGGGGCGTACTCCCCTGGTTTCCCGGTCGCCCCGTGTAGACAGCCCTCAAGGAGCCCCCTATGTTTGCCACCCCCGAACGCGCCCTGGCCACCCAAAAAGCCGCCTTCGACGCCCTGCTCGCCGCGCAGAACACCGCCTTCGCCGGCTTCGAGAAGCTGGTCGACCTGCACCTCAAGGTCACCAAGGCCACGTTCGAAGAGGCTTCGCTGAAGGCCCAGGAAGCCTTCACGCTGAAGGACGGCCAGGAAGCGCTGGCGTTCGTCTCCGCGCTGGCCCAGCCCAACGCCGAGAAGGCCCTGGCCTACAGCAAGCACGTGTATGACATCGTCTCCGGCGTGCAGAGCGAATTCACCCGCCTGGGCGAAGCCCAGATCGCCGAACAACAGCGCCAGCTGTCGGACGTGGTCGAGCAACTGGCCAAGAACGCCCCGGCCGGCTCGGAAAGCGCCCTGGCCCTGCTGAAGTCGTCGCTGGCCACCGCCACCTCGGCCTACGAATCGGTGAACAAGGCTGCCAAGCAGGCTGCCGAACTGGCCGAATCCAACCTGACCGCCGCCGCCAACGCGACGTTCAAGGCCGCCGCCGAAAACGGCAAGACGACCCGCGCTCGTAAGACCGCATAGGCCCACCCCCTACGCGCTTCGCGCGCCCCCTCAAGGGGGCGATGCGGGTGGACCGGCAGAGCCGGATCCACCGCATCCTGGGTAAAAAAGCGGAGAACGATGTTCGTTCTCCGCTTTTTTGTTTTTAGGTGGATGCGGCGGCGAAGACGCCGCCCAGGCGGCGGGCTTCGTCGCGTAGCATCGCCAGGGCTTCGGCGGCGCTGTCGGGATCGCCCTTGACGCCTAGTTCGATGTGGCGCCGCTTGCCCTCGCCCATGCTGGGCAGGCTGAACACTTTCACGCCCGGCCAGCGGCGCTCGATGGCCTCCATCACGGGGGCGATGCTGGACTCGGCCAGTTCGAACACCATGAACGAGTGCTCCACGTGCGGCACGGCGTGGTGCAGCCCCGCGTAGCGGTGGTCCAGCGTCCATTCGATCATCGGCCACGCCATGACCGGAAAACCCGGCACGAAAGTGTGATCGCGGATGAAGAACCCCGGGATCTTGTTGTATGGATTGGGCACGATCTCGCTGCCCACCGGGAACTCGCCCATCTGCAGGCGCCGCAGGTTGTCCGGCGCCGTCATGTCGGCCGTGCCCGAGCCCTGCGCGGCCGTTTCCGCACAGCGCTGCGTGATCAGCTCACGGGCCTCGTCGTGCAGCGCCAGCGGCAGGCCCAGCGCGGCCGCGGCCGCCTGGCGGGTGTGGTCGTCGGGCGTGGCGCCTATGCCGCCACACGAGAACACCACGTCGCCGCTCGCGAAACTGCGCCGCAGCGCGGCGACCAGGGCCTCGCGATCGTCGCCCAGGAATTCCGCCCACGACAGCCGCAGGCCGCGCGCGCCCAGCAGCTCCACGATCTTGGAAAAATGCTTGTCCTGGCGACGGCCCGAAAGGATCTCGTCGCCGATGATGATCAGGCCGATGCGGCGATGGGAAACGGCTGTGTCGTTCATGGCGTGGTTTCGCTGCGCAAGCGGCGCAGCGCCTCGAGTGCGAAGTGCGAGAACAGGAGCGCGGAAAACACCGGCAGCAGGAACCAGGCCGGCGGCAGCAGGTTCAGCAGCGAGCAGATCAGCCCCAGCGTCCAGAAGCCGCGATTATGCCGCGCCATCAGGATGCGCCGTTCTTCCGGCGAGGCATGCTCGATCATGGCGTCGAGCCGCAGCATGCGGGTAAAGGCAAAGGCCCACCACGCGATGGGCAGCAGCACCGCCAGCGGCGGCAGCAGCCACAGCGGCATGGTGAACAGCCACCCCAGCACGAACAGCGTGGTCACCCACACCGCGTTCCAGACGCTGGCCACCGTGGCATGGCGGCCACGCCGCTGCAGGCCTGGATAGTCGTTCTGCTCCAGGTTGCGCAGCACCAGCGGCATGATCAGCACCGCCGCAACGACCAGCCCCAAGATGCCCGACAACGGCAACAGGATCAGCGTCGCCACGACCGGAATCAGCCACAGCTTCAGCGACGCGATGCCGATCGCGACCAGCATGCCGTCGATCTGCCCCATCAGCGGCAACGAGAACAGCGTGCCCTGCAGCCACTCGGTCAGCGGCGTCCAGAACAGCCAGATCAACACGACGGCGCCCACCAGCGCGACCAGGAAGGGCAACAACAGCGCCAGCAGCATGGGCCCACGGAACTGCGACACCACCGCGCGCCCGAAGGCCAGCCCCACGCCTTGCAGGCCGGCGCTGGGATCACCGCGTTCGACAGGAGAGGAAGTCATCGGATCTCCGGGAATTCAGCCATGGTTGCAAGTATGACGCATGGCGCAGGCATAATGGCTACCGGATCCCTACTTCCCTCGCATCATGGCCGTCTATCTTCCCGACACCGGCGCCAGCGATCTCTCGCGGCGCCTCGACGATCCGCAGACCATACTGGTGGCATGCCTGTGCGCGGCGTGGTGCGGCACGTGCCGCGAATACCTGCCCAAGTTCGAGGAACTGTCGGGCCGCTTCAAGGACCACGTCTTCCTGTGGGTGGACGTCGAGGAACATCCCGACCTTCTCGACGACGAAGACATCGAGGACTTCCCCACCCTGCTGATCCAGAACGGTACCCAGACCCTGTTCTACGGCCCCATGCTGCCGCACATCGGCCACCTGGAACGCCTGCTGGAAAGCCTCCAGACGGACAGCCCCCCACCCAACCTGCCGGGAGCGCCGGAGTTGCGCCGGGCGCTGACCTGAAATGACGTCGCCCGCGATGGGCGGGCGACGGCGACATTCCCGGCTCCGGTCACGCCGGCCGGCCCTGCCCCCAGGGGTCGACGCAGCAGTGGATGGCGGCCGTGCCGGCTTCCCCGCCCACGGTGCGCAGCGCGACATCGACGCGGTCCAGGCCGAACACGTGCGTACACAGCTTGTGCAGCGGATAGCGGCCCGACGCGATGGTTGCCAGCGCGAGTTCCACGGCCTGGTAGCTGTGGCCGCGCACCCCCTTGACCGTCAGGCACTTGCGGAACAGCATGTCGCTGTCGAACCGGGGCACGGGTTGCCCCTTGCGCCCTCCCAGCAGCACCCTGCCGTTCTTGCGCGCCAGCTGGATTGCCGCCACGATGGTGTCCGGTCCGCCCGAAGCGCAATCGATGACCAGGTCCGCCATCAATCCACCGGTCATCTCGGCCACCGATTCCAGCAGGTCGTGCGCTTCGATATCGATGGTGTGATGCGCACCCAGTTCGCGCGCCAGCGCCAGCCTGTGGCGATCGGCGCCCAGGCCCGTCACGATGATGCAGCCGACCCCGGCCTCGCGCGCCGCCACCACGCAGGCCAGCCCCTGCTGCCCCGGCCCCTGGATGAGCACCACCTGCCCCAGCCTCGCTTCCCCCTGGAAATGCACCCATTCGAAGCCATTGCCCAACGGCAGCGCCAGCGTTGCCAGCGTTGCCGACATGGCGTCCGGCACTCGGTGAAACACCGAATTGGGGTGCAGGAACTGGTACTGCCCATAGCCGCCCCAGAGGGACGGCGCGACGGAAATGGGCGTCGAGCCGTACCGGATGCCGCTGCCCAGCAACGAATCCGTGGCATCGCACAGCCGGAAATTCCCGGTCCGGCAGTAGTCGCAATGGCCGCAAGGCAGGTATTCCTCCAGGGCCACCCGGTCACCTTCCTTCAGGCCCCACCGGGCGGCGGCCGATGCCCCCAGCGCCGAAACGCGGCCCACAGTCTCGTGGCCCAGGATCAGCGGCCCCTTGCTCTTGGGATAGTTCAGGAAATAGGGCCAGTCGCTTCCGCAGACACCGGTCATCTCCACTTCCAGCAGGCCGCCGTCCACCGGGATGTCGGGACGGGGAAACATCCGGACCTCGGTCTGCTTGCCGTCCAGGGCGACAGCGGCGCAAATGGTTTCAGACATCGCGTGCATCCTAGATGGAGGTGTGTTCGGTATCGGTCTTGGCCGTCGCATCCTTCAGCACTTGTTCCAGCGGCACGTCCTCCGGCAGCACGAACGAGGCCGAGCGCACCCTGTGCGTGGCCGGGTCCAGCCCGGGCAACGGCGCGTCCGTACCCAGGTTGCCGGCCGCCGCCAGCAGACGCCGGCGTGCCCTGACGATGGCGATGTCGGTAGCCGCCAGCCGCTCCAGGCTCCGGTCGACGATGGGACCCATGCTTTCCTGCAGCGACGCATCCTGCATGGCGATGCCCCTGACCCCGCTGTACAGCGTTCCCTTCTTCTGGGCTTCGCGGTCGATCAGATAATCGTTTCGCTTGTTCGCCACCGTGCGATAGGTGCCCGGAATCAGCTCGGCATAGATCCCCTGCCCGTTCTGCATGGCCTCCAGTTCCTCCGGCTTCAGCGCCCGGGAAGGATGGTGGGTCATGCTCCAGGCATAGCAATTCTCGTCGTCCATCGGCACCCAGGCATGGCCATGCAAGGCATGGTCGCCATACGGCGGAATCATCGTGTACCACGGCATGATCCACTGGGTCACCCGCCAGTAGCTATGGCCCTCGTCGGCACGGCGGCGCGCACCGATGACCAGCCCGCCATCGGACTCCATGACCTCGAGCTTGGGGGCCGTGTCCTGCTGGTACTGCGCTCCTTTCGTCCCCTTGTGCAGCGGATCGGTATGCAGTTCGCCGCTATGCAGGAACGAAACGTGGCTGGAATCGATGCCCCCCTCCATTGCCTGCAGGTAATTGTTTTCCTGTATCCGCTTGCAGACGTAGCGATGCGAGTCGGGCACCATCGCCCATTCGAACTCCGGGAATGCCGGCTGCAGCTCCGGCGGCCCCATATAGGTCCACACCACTCCCCCTCGCTCCACGCAGGGATAGGAAGTCAGCTTCACGCTCTTGCTGAAATGGCTGCCGGCGGGCTCCGACGGTACTTCCGTGCACTGGCCCCGGAAGTCGTATTTCCAGCCGTGATAGGGGCAGCGAATGCCGTCCATTTCGATGCGGCCGAACCATAGCGAGACCCGTCGGTGCGCGCAGAACTCGTCGATCAGCGCCACCCGCCCCTGCGTGTCGCGGAATGCCAGCAGATTCTCGGACAAGAGCTTGACGCGCACCGGCGGCCCGTCGGGCTCGCGCAGTTCCTCGGACAGCAAGGCCGGGATCCAATAACGGCGGAACAGGCTGCCCATGGGCGTGCCGGGGCCGGTCTGCACCAGTTGCGTGTTTTGTGCTTTCGTAACCATGTCGTCTTCGTCAGAAATTGAAAGTCCGGGCGATGCTCAGTCGAGCGCCAGGCCGGCTCGTGCCGCCACATCGCGCCAGGTCGCGATCTCGCGCCGTACCCAGTCGTTCAGGATCGCGGGCGAACCTCCCACGCTCGCCACGCCCATCTGATCGAACGCCGCCTGCACGTCGGGTAGCCGGAGCAGGTCGTTGACGTCGGCATTGACCTTGTCGATGATCGCCGGCGGCGTGCCCGCCGGGGCATGCACGCCCACCCACGTCTCGAGCACCATCTTCTTCATACCCAGCTCGCTCAACGTCGGCACATTCGGAAACTGGGGGACGCGATCATCGGCGACCACCGCCAGCATGCGCATTTTTCCCGACCGTACCAGCGAGGCCGCCGTCTGCAGCACGACGAAACTGGCCTGCACCTGGCCGGCTGCCAGGTCGTTCAGCACGCTGCTGGTGGCCCTGTACGGGACGTGCGTCATCTTGACGCCGTTCTCCTGCTGGAACAGTTCCATGGTCAGGTGGTGCACGCTGCCCACACCCGGCGAGGCGTAGTTGAATTTGCCGGGGGGCAGTTTCCTCAGGTAGCCCAGGAATTCGCCCACGCTCGCGGCCGGCACGTCATTGCTCACGATCAGCGCCAGCGGGCTCTTGCCTACCAAGGCCACGGGCGCGAAGGCGGTGGCGGGATCGTAGGGCAGGTTCGAGCGCACGGCCGCCAGCGTGCTGAAGGCGGTGATCGACATCAGCAAGGTATGGCCGTCGGGCAACTCCTTCGCGACGAAGTCCATGCCTATGGAACCGCCTGCGCCGACCTTGTTGTCGACCACCACCGGCACCCCCCAGCGCTGCGCCAACTTGGGCGCCATCAGGCGCGCGATCAGATCGCCCGTTGTGCCGGCCGAGGCAGGAATGATGATCTTGACCATGTGTTGCGGATAGCCCGCCGCCAGCGCGACCGACGGCAGCAACATGCAACAGGACAGCCAGGCCACCAGTGAGCGGCGCCTCGAACGCCTCTTCAAGTCAGCGGATATCGCCAGTGCCATCGTTGTCTCCGTCCACTCTCGTTGTAGTGGCGACGATTACACTCCAGGCCTATTGATTATCCCAACAATTTATTTTGATCGATTAAGTAGGTGGCCTAATGAGCAATGTTCATCCGTCGCTGGGCAATCTCTCTCTCAAGCAACTGCGCGCCTTCGTCTGCGTGGCCGAAGCCAGGAGCTTCACCGAGGCGGCCGCGCGGCTCAGCCTCTCGCAATCGGCCGTCAGCCAGCTGGTGCGGGAATTGGAATCGGAACTGGAACTCAAGCTGTTCGACCGCACGACCCGCACGGTAAGGCTGACTGACGCGGGCGAGGAACTGCAGCCGACCGCGGCGCGCGTACTGCAGGACCTGGGCGCGGCGATAAGCGGTTCGCGCGACCTGGTGGCGCGTCGCCGGGGACGAGTGAGATTCGCCTGCTCGCCGGTACTATCGTCGCTGCTGTTGCCGCGCGTGATCGGCGCGTTCACGGCGCGCCACCCCCACATCACCGTGATCCTGCGGGATAGCGTAGGCAGCGGGATCGTGGACCTGGTCGCCGACGGCGAAGCGGACCTGGCGCTCAGCGTCCCGCCTTCGGAGTCGCCGTTCGTCGAAGAGGAGCCCTTCCTGACCGACCACCTGGCCCTGATCCATCCCCGCACCTACGGCTGGACCAAGCGGCGACGCGTATCCTGGGCGGACGTCACCACCCATCCCTATATCGCGCTACAGGCGCAGAACCCCACCCGTCATTTCGTCGACTACCACGCGGCATTGGCGAACGTGCGCCTCAAGCCCGCCTACGAGGTCTCGTTCGTCTGGACCGCCATCGGCCTGGTCGATGCCGGGCTGGGCGTGGCGCTTATCCCCGGCCACACCCGCCCCATCGTCGAGAAATACGAAAACGTCGACATGCGGCTGTTCGAACCGCAGACCATCGTGCGTCCGATCTCGCTGCTGCGTCACCGCCAGCGGTCGCTCTCCCCTGCCGCCCAGACCTTCGCCGACTTCATCCGCGCCTACATACGCCTCTGACGCCTATCGCGTCACGGACTCCCACAGCTTTTGCAAGCGCTTGACCGAAACCGGCATGGGCGTCCTCAACTCCTGCGCGAACAACGCCACCCGCAATTCCTCCAGCATCCACCGGAACTCGTCCAACTTCGCGTCCGGCACGCCCTTGCGCGCCGCCCGCGCCCGCTGATAGGGCGCCAGCAACTGGTTCAGGTCCGCCAGCAGGCGCGCATCGCGCGCCGGATCCGCGCGCAGCTTGTCGATGCGCGCCTGGACCGCCTTGAAATACCGCGGGAAATGCGACAACTGCGAGAACGGCGTATCGCGCACGAACCACTTCCCCATCAGCCCGCGCATCTGCTGCTCCATGTCCGCATGGGCCGCGGCATGCGGCTTGGCCTGCGGCAGCTTGCGCTGCGCGGCGGCCCATTCGGTCAGCACCGCCGCCACCAGGCGCGCGATTTCCTGCGCCAACAGTCCTACCCTGCCCTTGCCCTCGGCGCGCCGCTGCGCGAATGACTCCGCGTCCGCCGGCCAGGGATCCGCCAGGCAGGCCTGCGCCAGCGCCGCATCCACGATCTGGTCGCGCAGTTCCTCCTGCGTGCCCAGCGGCATGTAGAGCATGCTCATCTGCGTCATGCCGGTCAGGTTCTTCTCCAGGAACTTGACCTGCTCCTTCAACTGCAGCCGGAACAGGCGCAACAGCCCCGCGCGATGATGGCGCGCGGCCTCGTCGGGATCGTCGAACACGTCCAGGTCGCAGTGCGTGACGCGATCCACCAGCGCCGGATAGCCGATCACCGACAGGCCGCCGCGCCTGATCTCCATCAGCTCGGGCAGGGGCCCGAAGGTCCAGTCCGTCAGGTTCTCGTGCGCCAACGCCTGCGCCACCTCCTTGTCGCGCGCGGCCACCTGCTGGAACGTGGCCTGCGCCTCGCGCCCCAGTTGCGCCTTCAGGTGCGACAGGTTGCGGCTCATGTCCAGCATGCGGCCGTGCTCGTCCACCACGCGGAAATTCATCGACAAATGCGCCGGCAGCGTCTCCTGCTTGAAATCCGACGGCGCCAGCTGCACCGTGGTCTGCTCGCGCACGTCGGCGATCAGCGCCTCGACCAGCCCGCGGTCCGGCTTCTGCGCCCGCTCGAACCAGCGGTCGTAGAAACCCGCCGCGTATTCGGGCAGCGGCACGCAGTGCCGGCGCAGCTTCTGCGGCAGCGACTTCAGCAGCAGATGGACCTTCTCCTTCAGCAGGCCCGGCACCAGCCACTCGCAGCGTGCCGGATCGAGCTGGTTCAGCGCGAACAGCGGTACCGACAGCGTCACCCCGTCGCGCGGCGAGCCCGGCTCGAAGTGATAATCGAGCGCCATGTCGATGCCGTGCAGCGACAGCTTCTTGGGAAACACCTCGGTCGTGACGCCCGCGGCCTCGTGCCGCATCAGTTCGTCGCGCGACAGGAACAGCAGCTTGTCGCCCCCGGGCTTGCGCGCCTCGTCCTGGTACCATTTCTCCAGCGTCACCACCCGGTTCACGTCGGCCGGCACCTGCCGGTCGTAGAACGCGTAGATCAGGTCTTCGTCGACCAGGATGTCGGGCCGGCGCGACTTGTGCTCGAGCTTCTCGATTTCGGCGACCAGCTTGCGGTTGTGCGCGATGAAAGGCAGCCGGCTGTCGAGTTCGCCGGTGACCAGGGCCTCGCGGATGAACAGCTCGCGCGCCTGGCGGGCATCGATGCGGCCATAATCGACGCGGCGGCCGGCGTAGACGGTCAGCCCGTAGAGGGTCGCGCGCTCGTTGGCGACCACCCTCCCCTCCTTCTTTTCCCAACGCGGATCGGACCAGTTCTTGCGCAGCAGGTGGCCGCCCACGCGCTCCACCCACGTGGGGTCAATGCGCGCGATACAGCGCGCGAACAGCCGCGAGGTCTCGACCAGTTCGGCCGCCACGACCCACCGCCCCGCCTTCTTCGCCAGGCGGGAGCCCGGATGGATGAAGAAGCGTATGCCGCGCGCGCCCAGGTACTGGGCCTCTTCGTCGGACTTGTAGCCGATGTTGCCCAGCAGCCCGGACAGCAGCGCCAGGTGGATCTGCTCCAGCGTGGCCTCGGTCTGGTTCAGGCGCCAGCCGTGCTCGCCCACCACCGCCGCCAGTTGCGAATGCACGTCGCGCCATTCACGCATGCGCACCGGCGACAGGAAGTTCTGGCGCAGGTTCTCCACCAGCTTGCGCTGCGACTGCTTGTGCTCGACCGCTTCGTTGAACCACTTCCACAGCTTCAGGAAGGCCATGAACTCGGACCGTTCGTCGGCGAACTTGGCATGGGCCTGGTCGGCCGCCTCCTGCGCGTCCATGGGGCGGTCGCGCGGGTCCTGCACCGACAGCGCCGCCGCGATGATCAGCACCTCGCTCAGGCAGGACTGGTCGCGCGCGGCCAGGATCATGCGGCCGATGCGCGGGTCGACCGGCAGCCGCGCCAGTTCGCGCCCCACCGGCGTCAAGGCGTTGTCCTCGTCGATGGCGCCCAGTTCCTGCAGGAGGTGGTAGCCGTCGGCGACGGCCCGCCCCGGCGGCGCCTCGACGAACGGGAACTGCTCGATGTCGTCCAGCTTCAGGGACTTCATGCGCAGGATGACGCTGGCCAGCGACGAGCGCAGGATCTCCGGGTCGGTGAAAGGCTGGCGCGCCGCGTAGTCGGTCTCCTCGTACAGGCGGATGCACACGCCGGGTCCGATACGGCCGCAACGGCCCGCCCGCTGGTTGGCCGAAGCCTGGCTGACCGGCTCGATGCGCAGTTGTTCGACCTTGTTGCGCCACGAATAGCGCTTCATCCGGACCAGGCCGGTATCGACCACGAAGCGTATGCCGGGCACCGTCAGCGACGTCTCGGCCACGTTGGTGGCCAGGACGACGCGGCGGCCGCTGCCCTTGGGATGGAAGACCCGCTCCTGTTCGGCCTGCGACAGCCGGGCAAACAGCGGCAGCACCTCGGTACCGGGCGGATGGTGCTTGCGCAGGGCCTCGGCCGCCTCGCGGATCTCGCGCTCGCCGGGCAGGAAAACCAGCACGTCGCCGGGGCCGTGGCGGGCGCACTCGTCCACGGCATCGACGATGGCGTCGATCAGGTCGCGTTCCTCGTCGCGCGACAGGTTCTCCTTCTCGCGCGGCCGTTCGGCTTTCCTGGCCGGCTGCTCGTCGGTGTCGCTGGCCTGCATGCCGCGGGTATCCACCGGCCGGTAGCGGACCTCCACCGGGTACAGGCGTCCCGAGACGTTGATGACGGGCACCTCGGGCTGGCCGGGCAGGCTGAAATGCCGGGCGAAGCGCTCCGCGTCTATGGTTGCCGACGTAATGATCAGTTTCAAATCGGGCCGCCGCGCCAGCAACTGGCGCAGGTAGCCCAGCAGGAAATCGATATTCAGGCTGCGTTCGTGCGCCTCGTCGATGATGAGCGTGTCGTAGGCGCGCAACCAGGGATCGCGCTGCGACTCGGCCAGCAGGATGCCGTCGGTCATGAGCTTGACCGAGGCTCCCGGGGCCGTGCGGTCGTTGAAACGGACCTGGTAGCCCACCACCTCGCCCAGCGGCGTGCCCAGCTCCTCGGCGATCCGGCGCGCCACCGAGGTCGCCGCCAGGCGCCGCGGCTGGGTATGGCCGATCATGCCGGCCACGCCGCGGCCGGCATCCAGGCATATCTTGGGCAGCTGGGTGGTCTTGCCCGACCCGGTCTCGCCGCTGACGATGATGACCTGGTGCGCCGCCAGGGCGCGCGCGATCTCGTCTCGCCGGCCGCTGACGGGCAGGTCTTCGGGGTAGGTAATGGGCGGAACCGGGTTGCGCCGTCGTGCCAAAGGCACATTCTTGCGGGATTGTGCGACCATGAGAAGAACTTGGATTAACCCGTCATTATAATTTTGGGATGAACGCAGCCGCACAACCTCCCGACCCCGATCCTGCCCCCTCCGACCTGCACGCCCGGTTCGTGCAGTGGTTCCGCGAAGTGGCGCCCTACGTACATGCCTTCCGCGGCAAGATCTTCGTGGTGGCTTTCGGCGGCGAACTCGTCCAGGCGGGCGCCCTGAACGTCCTGATCCAGGACCTCTCGCTGCTCAGCGCCCTGGGCATACGCCTGGTGCTGGTCCACGGCTCGCGCCCCCAGGTCAACGAGCAGCTCCGGCTCAAGGGCATCCCCTTCCAGTTCGGCCGCGGCCTGCAGATGACCGACACGGCCGCGCTCGAATGCGCCAAAGAAGCGGCCGGCGAGATCCGCCTGGACATCGAGGCGGCGTTCAGCCAGGGCCTGCCCAATACGCCCATGTCCCACTCCCATATCCGGGTCATCTCGGGCAACTTCATCACCGCCCGGCCGGTCGGCGTCATCGACGGCGTCGACTACCGCCACACCGGCCAGGTGCGCAAGGTGGACGCCGAGGCATTGAACATGGCGCTGGGCCAGGGGTCCATCGCGCTGCTGTCGCCGCTGGGCTTCTCGCCCACGGGCGAGGCCTTCAATCTTTCCATGGAAGACGTCGGCACCGCCGTGGCGGTGGCGCTGCGCGCCGAAAAGCTGATCTTCCTGACCGACGCGCCTGTCCTCCACGACAAGGAAGGCAACGTCGACACCGAGCTGGCACGCGAGGACGCCGACGCGCTGATCGCCCAGGGCGACCTGGACGCAGGCACGGCCGTGGTGCTCAAGCACGCTTCGCGGGCGGTCAAGCTGGGCGTGGCGCGCGCGCACCTGGTGCCCTACGACCTGGACGGCGGCGTGCTGCTGGAAGTATTCACCCACGACGGCGTGGGCACCATGGTCGTGGAAGACACGCTGGACGACCTGCGCCCCGCCACCATCGACGACGTGGGCGCGATCCTCCACCTGATCGAGCCGCTCGAGGTCGACGGCACGCTGGTACGCCGCGGCCGCGGCAGCATCGAGCGCGACGTCGAGAAATTCTCGGTCAGCGAACACGACGGCGTCATCTACGGCTGTGCGGCGCTGTATACCTATCCCGAGGAAAAAATGGCCGAGATGGCCGCGCTGACGGTCAATCCGCAGTGGCAAGGCGCCGGCGAAGGCGACAAGCTGCTGCGCCACATCGAAAGCCGTGCCCGGGCGGCGGGCATCACGCGGCTGTTCGTACTGACCACGCGCACCGCGCACTGGTTCATCAAGCGCGGCTTCTCACAGGGCAGCGTGGCCGACCTGCCCAAGGACAAACAGGCGCACTACGACCGCAGCCGCAACAGCCAGGTGTTCATCAAGCGGCTGTAGCCCGTAAAAATGCATTTACATGTATTTTTACAACGCCGATATCAGAACAAACTCTGATATTTAATGTATTTACATATTTCATGCTCGGCATTACCTTAGGCTGAAACCACCCCGCGCCGCGTACCGGCGTCCGCAAGCCAAGGAGCAAGCATGGACATGCATCGCAGGCAATTCGGCGCGGCGGCGCTGGCCATGGCCGCGGCCTGGACCGCCGGCGCGCAGGAAACCTATCCCTCGCGAGCCATTACCCTGGTGGTGGCCTACGCCCCCACCGGCGACACGGACGCCATGGCGCGTCTTTACGCGGCCAAGCTGTCGGCCCGGCTCAAGCAACCCGTGGTGGTCCTGAACCGCCCCGGCGCGGCCGGCACCATAGGCAGCCGCTACGTCAGCCAGGCCGCGCCGGACGGCCACACCTTGCTGTTCGCGCCCAACACCGTGGCCACCGCACCCCTGGTCATGAAACCCGAGGCCCTGACCTACGACGTGCTGAACGACTTCGCCCCCATCGTCCAGACGTCGATCTGCCCGCTGATCCTGGTGGCCAATCCCGCCACCGGCTTCAAGACCCTGGCCGACGTGGTGGACGCCGCGCGCGGCGGGCGGCAACTGTCCTTCGGCACGCCCGGCCCGGGCTCCCCCATGCACATCGCCGGCGAATGGCTGAACCGCGCCGCCGGCATCGGCATCCAGCACGTGCCCTACCGCGCCAACGTCGCGGCCCAGATCATAGGCGGGCACGTGCCGCTGGGCTACGTCACCCTGGGCACCGTCGCGCAATACCTGCAGGCAGGCAAGGTCACCGCGCTCGCCGTCACCGATCCGGCGCGCTCGTCCTTCCTGCCCACCGTGCCCACCATCGCCGAGTCCGGCTACCCCGAGGTCGTGGTGGGCGCCTGGCACGGCTTCTTCGCGCCCAAGGGCACGCCCGACCACGTGGTGGCGCTGCTCAACCGGCACCTGAACGAGATCCTGCGCATGCCGGACGTGGTCGAGACGCTGAAGCACTTCGCGGCCGAACCGGTGGGAGGCCCTCCCGCCCGGCTCAAGGAACTGGTGGCGGCCGACCATCGCCGGCTGGGCGGCATCATCGGCCAGCTCGGCATCCGCGCCGACTGACCGGACGTCCGCAAACGGCCGAGGAGCCCATTTCGGCCAATTTGCGGCGGCCGGCGGCCATCCTGGGGGCGGGGCGCCCGCTGTCCGCGCACGCGCGGCTATATTGCCGCCGCATACGCCGCCAA